>CAKZKB010000045.1 GCA_937121005.1 uncultured cyanobacterium
ACAATTCTACTATGGTAAAATGAAGTTGTAACAATACTCGCGAGGCGATCGCGATACAATCAAACATAGCACGAAAGGACGATCGAATGAGCGCCATTGCCCTCACCCAACAAGATATTACCAGATGGATAGCGCGATCGCCCGCCGGATCGAGCCAGATTTGGCATAACATTGAATGGACGGACTTCCATCGACTGTTAGAGCATTTGGGAGAGGTACGATCGTCCCGCGTCGCCTACGATCGCGGCACGTTAGAAATTATTATGCCATCGCAAGAACACGAGTTTCTCTGTCGCATTATAGGCGTTTTAATTTGGGAACTCGCCGACGCACTCGAACTCGACTGTCTCTCTCTCGGTTCGACAACTTGGAAGCAACAAGCCGCAGCAGTGGGGATCGAACCCGACGATTGTTTTTACTTGCAAAGCGAGCCCCAAATCCGCGATCGCGTTCCCAATATCGACCTCAACGCGGGCGATCCGCCTCCCGATTTAGCCCTTGAAATTGATATTACCAGTAAATCTGTCGATCGGCAACAAATTTACGCTCGCTTGGGCGTACCCGAAGTTTGGCGGTACGACGAGAAATGGCTCTATATTTATCATCTGCGATCGGGAAGTTATATTCAAAGCGATCGCAGCTTGGCTTTTCCCAACTTTCCCGTACTGGAAATCCCCAATTTTGTCGCCCAAAATCACAGTTTAGGGAGTCGTGCGTGGCGCAAAGCCTTTCGCCAGTGGGTATCTGAAACTGAAGGAAAATAATAGAAATAGGAACAGTAGGGTGGGCAATGCCCACCCTACAGGTTACACTTCCTTGAAGGTTTTCACCTCTAAAACCGGGCCGATCGCCGCCAGAGTCATGGCATTTTCATCCACATTTCCCTCGACTTCAACCGTTAACCCCGACTTCAAGAGAGCATCGGGAGCGCTTGCACCCAATTCGTAAGTCGTACCGTTTTCGCCCACGAGAACCCAGGCTCCCGTGCCGATCTCGCGATATTCGACTGTGCCTTTAACCGTCATTAAGCACCCTCCGGTTTGGCTGACAATGCCGCTAAGCCGAAGCAGAGTGCCGCATTAACCAGCAAGAACAAACTGGCCACAATGCCACCGCCCAACCAGACTAACGCCGGGTTGAAAAAGGCGCTCACAGCCAAGCAAGAAGCCACGCCTAAACTCGTGCCGATCGCGAACCATTTCCACTGGGAACCGAGCAGCAACACCACCAAAATTGCCGGGATTAAAACGCTGGCAAAAATGGGATTGAGAGCCGAACTTCCTTGTACGGCAGTGCCCAATTCCGGTAGCGAACTGCCCGCCACTCGTAGGGGCCATTGGGGCAAATCGAAGATATACAAACCGCGCAACACAAACAGTCCAGAACTGCCAAAAATCAGCCCCGTCGCTAAGTTCCAACTGCCCAACGGTAAGTAGGTTCGCAACAGCCACGCCAGCAAGTAAGACCCCAAAACCATCAAGACTTTGGGCAACAAGGCGACAACACCGCCATCGAACCAGAACTTGAGGTTGAAATAGCCATTATCGCGCAACCACCGGAAGAAATGATTCCACGACAGCTTACCTTTCATGGCCAACTGTACCGCAGAAGCCGCATCTAAATGTCCGGCTCCATAGTGGTTGTTGGGATCGTCGCTGACTTCGCGAGCCGATTGTAACAAAACTTCGGTGACTTCATTGGGATCTTCTACGCCGACCCCTTTCACCAATGCGGCGACTCCGGCGACGTGAGGAGAAGCCATACTCGTGCCTTGAAGCGGGGCAAATATACCGTTCCCCGATCGCCGATCGATGGTGTTTTGTAGAATACCACCGGCCGGGCCGTTGCGCGTGTCGCCACCGGGGGCAGCAATGTCTACGCCCGCACCGTAGTTGGAATAGGGGGTTTTGTCGCCCGTCGCGTTGGTAGCAGAAACACCGATCACGCGGGCGTAGCGGGCGGGATAGCCAGCCGCATTTTGCCCGGAGTTCCCGGCGGCAGCGATAATGACCACACCCTTGTTATGAGCGTATTCGATCGCCTCTTTCATCAACGCACTTTCACCACCGCCACCCAAGCTCATATTAATCACATCCGCACCGTTATCGGCAGCGAATTTGATGGCTTCGGCGATATCAGAAATTTGCCCGGAACCGGAGGCACTCAGTACCTTCAGGGGCATAATTTTGGCTTCGTAAGCCACACCCGCTACGCCGTAATTGTTGTTGGTAGACTGGGCGACAGTGCCGGCGACGTGGGTTCCATGTCCGTTGTCGTCGGTGGCGACGGCGCGATCGTTCACGAAGTCGTACCCTTCGACGAACTCGGTGTTTTTCAAGTCGGGAACCGAACTCACGCCCGTATCGATAACGGCGACAGTGACACCTTTACCTTTGGTTTCACTCCACGCCCCCTCGACATTAATATCCCGCAAGTTCCATTGTTTGGCATACATGGGATCGTCGGGGGCAAACTGAGAACGAGGAACGGAAGCGGTGGGGGTATCTCCGGTACTCTCAGTCTCGGCGGGTTCCGCTAGCGGCGGAATGCCATAAGTATAGTTGGGTTCGACGAACTCGGTGGACTTGGCGAGTTCTTTTTTTAACTTTTGCAACAAAGCGCGGTCTCCGCGCACGATATAAACGTTATCGGCTGCTGAAAATTCGCTGTTGAGACGCGGGGAGAGGTCGTATTCTTGCGCGATCGCGCTCAAACGTCGCTCTACCTGCTCTTGGGGGATATCCTCGCGGAAATCCAGGACAATGCTATCATACGTGCCTCGGGCGGCTAAACCCTTAAAGCTCGTGAGGGCCACAGCCAAGCCCACTACGAACAAGCACAGGAGTAGAAATCTTTTCATAGAATTCAGGTTGCGTAGCGCTACTGTTATCCTTTACCATAGCTCATTCTTTGGGAAACTGGGGACGATCGATCCTTGATGGCGCGATCGGTGCTAGGCTAAGGGTAAGTTAAGTGCTATGGCTCCAGTTGGGGCGATCGTCTGTTACAAAAGTATAAGAAGCGATCGATGAAAATTAAAATCTCTAATTTAGGTGTCGTCAAGGAAGCAGTGCTTTTAATAGACTAAAAGATGCGATCGCGGATTCGCCCCCAAATAGTGCAGCCAATATCGATCGTTATTTGTACCAAGACCGCGAATCTAAATAGTGAAAATCGCCAACATCAACACCCTCAGCGAACTCTTAGAAATGCCGTCTCTCCCGGAAGCGATTTGCTTCGATGCGGTGGGGACACTGTTTGGTGTCAAAGGAAGTGTCGGAGAAGCCTACAGCGAATTTTGTCAGCGTTTCGATTTGCAACTGAATAGCGAAGATCTCGATCGCGCCTTTTACAACAGTTTCAAAGCTGCCTTTCCCCCCGCCTTTCCCGGTGCGAACCCGACAGAGATTGGCGAAAAAGAGTTCGATTGGTGGTATGATATTGCTATCCAAACCTTTAGCGAAACGGGGGATATCGGCAAGTTTGCCGATTTTCGAGGCTTTTTTCAGGGGTTGTTTGAATATTTTGCCACCGCCGATCCCTGGGTGCTGTATGCGGATACCCAACCTGCATTAGCCGCCTTGCGCGATCGCGGTATTATCCTCGCTGTGATTTCTAATTTCGACTCGCGCTTGTATCGCGTATTGCAGGCATTTCACTTGTCAGAATTCTTCTCATCTGTTATTATCTCCACAGAAGTGGGAGCCGCCAAACCCGATGCTCAAATTTTTACCAGCGCCCTGCAAAACCTGCAACTTCCCCCGGAAGCAGTTTGGCACGTGGGAGACAGTCGCAAAGCCGACGGGGAGGGTGCGCGATCGTCGGGTTTGTATCCGATTTTAATCTCGCGATCGTGAAATTGGCTACAGTTTTTTCGCTCCCTCTGGGTCATAATAGGCGATCGCGTATGCTGCGGTAACTTGGATGAAACCCCGAATTATTGTTTGTGGATTGGGTCGGACGGGATATAAAGTCTTTAACCTGTTGAGACAACAAGGTGCGGCGGTTGTTGGCATTAGCGATCGTCCCATTCCCGGCGAAGGCGATGATGTTGTCGTTGGCGACTTGCGATCGGCGGCGACATTGATGGCGGCGGGAATTCAAGACGCGCATACGTTAGTATTAACGGGAGCCGATGATGCCCTCAATTTAGCTATTTTAGTTCAAGCTCGCTTGCTCGAACCGAATATTCGCATTGTCAACCGTTTATTTAATATTCGTTTGGGCGATCGCGTCGATCGCACCTTAGACGACCACGTTACCATGAGCGTGTCTTCCATTGCGGCTCCGGCGTTTGCATTTGCGGCGGCGGGAAGCCAAGCCATCGGCCATTTAAGTTTATTTAATCAGACTTGGCCGATGTACGAAGAATACATCGATCGCCACCATCCTTGGTTCGGTCGTCCTTTGCGAGAACTGTGGGACGATCGCGATCGAATGCTCATTTATTATATCCCGGCCATTGGCGAAACCGACTTAGTTTCAGCAATTATTAACGATCGGGCCTTGCAATTGGGCGATCGGATGATTGTTGCCACCAAACCTAGTTTGTACTCGCGGCACAATTCTCTCCTCGATCGGCTGCGGAGGTTTATCAACAGTTTGCGCTATTTCCAGCGCCAAGGCAAATCTTCCATCGCCGTATTTTTAACTCTACTAACGACAATTTTTATCTCGACCCTTGTCTATACTAGCGTACAGCTAAATATTTCTTTTGTCGATGCCCTCTACTTCTCCGTTGGCATGATTACCGGGGCGGGAGGTAAAGAAGAAGTCGCCGAAAAATCTGCCGATTGGATCAAGATTTTTACGGCGACAATGATGTTAATTGGAGCCGGAGTCGTCGGGATCTGTTATGCACTCCTCAACGACTTTGTTTTAGGGACTCGTTTCCAAAAACTGTTACAATCGACCCCCATTCCCCAACGCCATCACTACATTATTTGCGGTTTAGGTGGAATTGGCATCCAAACGGCCAGACAACTGCTCGAAAACGGCTGCGAAGTAGTGGTTATCGAACGCGATCCCAACTGTCGATTTATCAATACAGCGCGATCGCTTAAAATCCCCATCATACTAGGCGATGCCAACCTCTCCTCCACCTTAGAAAGCGCCAATATCAGGCGGTGCGAAGCCCTGTTAGCCCTCACCAGCGACGATACGACCAACGTCGAAATTGCTTTGACGGCGAAAGGATCGATTCCCTCGTTGCGGGTTGTGGTTCGCAATCAAGATCCCCATTTTGCCATCATGGTACAGCAAGTCTTTAAATTCAATTCCGTTCTCAGTCCCGCAGAATTGGCAGCCCCCTCGTTTGCGGCGGCGGCGATCGGCGGCCGAATTTTTGGTAATGGAATGACGGCGGGGAGTTTGTGGGTAGCGTTAGCAACAACAGTGACATCCGAACATCCATTTTGCGATCGTCGCGTCCGCGATATTGCCATGAAAAGCGATTTCGTTCCCCTTTATGCGAAACGAAACGGGGAATTAGTGCGCGGTTGGGATTTATTTCAACTCCACTTACTCGCCGGAGATATTCTTTATCTTACCATACCCGCCACCCGACTCGAGCAGTTGTGGCGCACTGCACCACCGAAAGCCATGGCAAGCTAAAAGATGGGGGATTAGGGGGACAAGGAGATATTCTTAAATTCATCCTTCATCCTTCCTACTTCATCCTTTTTTTAATCGCCCATTTGTGCCAATATCGTTTTAAACCTCTGCCAACTGAGGGTGTGGAGGGTACGCTGTTCTCCAGTTGGGGGTTTAGTGATTACCATATTTTGCCTCAACTGTCAATACTCTCATCGAAAATATTGAAAATTTCTCCCTCAACGAGTGCGAGGGGTGTATTATCGGGAACGGAGAGGGAGGGATTCGAACCCTCGATAGGTGTGACCCTATAACAGATTTCGAGTCTGCCGCATTCAACCGCTCTGCCACCTCTCCAGTAGCATTAGCCATTATAGCAGCTTTCGCGACAGCGCGATCGCCCCAGGTGAAAATTTTTTCCGGTTTACCGTTTTGCGGCGACTCCTTTATAGGTGTAGCCAATGTGTTTGGGAAGATCGGGAAGGTAAAATTGTTCTAAGCGGACGATCGCAAACCGACTGGCAATCCAATCGCCAATGTTACGATTGAGATGGCAACCATCGCCGACAAATTTTTGGATGGGGTTGAGGCGATTTTGCCAAGTTTGGATTTGGGGTTCGTTGCTGAGTCCGTGTTCGATAAAAAAGAAGCGTCCTTCGGGTTTAAGAACGCGATCGATTTCGCTGAGGGCGCGATCGAGATTGGCAATACTGCACAGCGTCCAGGTACTCACGACGCTATCGAAACTGTTGTCTGCCATAGGCAAGTTTTCGCCGTTCAAAGTTTGGAATTTCACTGCAATTCCAGAACTGGCAATCCGCTTCTCGACGATGGATTTCATGCCGGGATTGGCATCAATGGCAGAGATTTGGGTAATATCTGGGGGATAAAAGGGCAGGTTTAATCCCGTGCCGAAGCCAATTTCCAAGACTTCACCGCTAACATCCATTAAAATGTCTTGGCGGTAGCCATCTAGCACCGCATCGGACATCGTCCAATCGAGAAGGCGGGGAAAGATAAATTGCCTGTAAACGTTCATTTGTTCGAGGTCGTAGAGGAGAGGGTGACGGAACTGGGGCGCGAAAAGACATCAAAACACCAAGCCGCTAAGCGATCGCTAAAGGCAACTAAAAAGCATAGCATCCAGATCGGCTGTTCGGCTGCAAAAAGAGGAGTATCGCCCGATGGTTTGCCGACTAAAACGATCGCGATCGCGCTGAGAACCAGATAGAAAGTACAACCGAAAATCGTACCTTGTAAGGGACGAACCAACAGCCATTTTACAGTATCGAGGGGACTGGCTAGGGGATGGCGCAACAAGCGATTAAAAATGGCCGCGATCGCGCCAACGCCACTCCAAAGCAGAACGGGGCGGGGAATGTTGAGAAAGGGAAGCTCGCCGTCGAGAAGAGTGGCAAATTCGATGTTACTGCGTAAGAATAGAACTGCGATCGCCCCTGCAAGGGAAAGCAAATAGACGAGAACGAGGGCTAAACTCCAACGCGATCGCGAGCGATCGGCTACAATTAAACTTTCGATGGTGGCTTGGCGTTTTTCAATTTCGACGGCACTTGCAAGGGCATTTCGGGTGCGATCGTCGAAAATATTCACTGCACTCACCGAGGGCAATTCTGAAGACAACCGCGCCATTGACTGTTCCATAAACTCCCAGTGAACCGCCGCTTCTCGACGCAACCCGTCGTCGCCAATAGCTGCGATCGCCTCGCGAACCGATCCGCGAGAATTGACAGTGGGATAAACTAACGCAATAAAACGAGTATGCAGGCGATCGATCTCGGTTTCGAGGGTTTTTCCGAGTTGTTGTAACTCGGTGTCTTTTTGGGAGAGATCGCTAGACGGGGAAGACTCCATTTCTAGCAGGCGATCGCGAATTTGGCAGATCGGAGTCGGGGTGTTGTCTGAAGTTTGGCGGCGAGTTCGCGATGCAAACGTGCCCGGTGCCCGCAACCGTTCGAGTTCTAAGAGATCGGCTTCAATACTGACGAGATCGGTAGCAATACTGAAGGTGCGATCGCGCGATCGCAACCAACGCGAGGCGGTGTCGGAGTCGGCGGTTTCGCTGTCAGGGGGTTCGGTGGAGGCGATCGGATCTGGACGTTGCCAAGGTCGATCTTCAGCAATATTTAACCACGCTTGACTGCCCGAGGGGCGCGAATTGGGGCGGTTGTCGTTCATGGGGTAGACACGGGCGCGACTCCTTCTATTGTATGCTGGCTACAGTCGCTACGCTCGCATTCGCCATCGAAACTTCAAACTTCTTCTCAAAAGACGATCGTCTTCTATGCAAGAAACCCGGTTTCTCAACGACAATTGTCCGTGTAGGGGCGATTCGCGAATCGCCCCTACATAGTTTCAAATCCAGAAAAAACTCCCTAGAATGAGTAAAATTGCTACCAGCGCCAACCAGACAAAGCCGTTATCTTTGGTATTGACTTGCGTCAGATCCACAGGTTCGCCGAGTTTGGGGGCTGGCGATTTCTTGATGGGGGTATTTTGTCCGCGTCGATCGCGGCGATCGCTTTCCTCAACTGCACCTAAATCGGGAATTTGGGTCAACCATTCGGGACGTTTGGACAAGCGAGGTGCTTTGAGAATATCGAGAAGGCGGCGACTTTGTTTGCGAATATCCCATTGGGGATGGCGAGTCAGTTTTTCGCACAGGGCGATCGCATCTTTTTCCCGTCCCGCCGCTTGGTAGGCGGTAACGAGCCAAATTTGCACGTCTCCACCAAAAGAAGAGCCGCGATCGGCTAAGGCGCTGGCTTTTTCAAAATGTCCG
>CAKZKB010000046.1 GCA_937121005.1 uncultured cyanobacterium
AAACATCTTGCTCGCGCACTCTTCCTGTATGCTGTATGCGCGATCGCTGTTAAAATAAGGGAGCGAGACGCTCCCGCTACCAACACAGAAGGGACGATCGCGCCAAGTTGCCTCTCTCACATTGTAGCACTGGCCATCAACTCGGCAAACAGCGGCTTTCCCGCAGCCAGTTGACTCACCGCTAAAACGGAAAAACCGAGTAAATTGCCATCCGTATCGACTCTTTCCATAATCGCATCGTTGTCGGTTTCTCGCAGATAACCGGGTTTGTCGGAAAACAAGACTTCGAGATAGTCTCCTTCCTTATCGTACCAAACTCTTACGGTTGCGGCCATAGCTTTTCTCCTTGTTTAATTTTATCAGTAAAATAGGCAGTAATGACAAACGCATCGCCATTTAGGTATTTGACAACGACACACAGCCATTTGTCGCCAATTGCAGTTCCGGTGTAATATCAATAGTGAGTTGATTAGTGGAAGGTGAATGGTATTAGTAACTTGGATCCCGTTTTTTCTTCGTAAAATTGGATCAATAGGCTAAGAACCACGAGAGCTAAAAAAAATGGGACTGCTCGATCCAGTGCTTCTTCTATCCATTGAGGAAGTTTTTCTTTATAAAATTTCTTGATTAAGAACATGATTGCTGCCAAGAATCCACTAGCAAAACTACTAATCAAGACTAAAGCTGGAGCTAGTAATGATAAATAAAAGGCAGTTCCTTGAGCCAATATCATCGAGAAAATAACAGGGCGAGCATTCCAAAGCCACACAACAATAGGTACAACAATAAAGCCAATTAAGGCAGAAATTATTGCCCCTAGTAGTACAGGAGTAGATTCAGGAGGACATACAAATTCGATGTCATGGCTTATCCCATAATTTTCTTCTACTATTGTCGAACAACTAAAAAGCAAAGAAAACAGGACATACAACATCCACAGTGTGACGAATGAAGAACATCCTACAGCACTACTCGTTGCAAGCTGGGAACCAGTTACTTCACGTTTCATAATTACCTCATTGAAGTGTTGCTTTACTGCTGACACAAAATACAGCAAACCTAGTAAGTGTAGGATAGGCGACTTACCTACCCTACAATCGTAATCCAATAAGTTGAACTACTGCAACCCCTCCAACAATTGCGACTTCGCCACCGCCAACGCCTCATCTAATTTAGACGGATCGCGGCCGCCAGCTTGCGCTAAATTAGGTCGTCCGCCGCCGCCACCGCCGCATATTTTGGCAATTCCGCCGACGAACTTTCCGGCTTGCAAACCCTTCTGGTTTACCTCCTTACTAAACGCCGCCACCAAGCTAACTTTCCCCTCAGTAGGAACCGAACCCAAAATCACCGCCGCATTGCCAAGTTTTTGCTGCAACCGTTCCGCCGCCGTTTTCAACGAGTCGGGGTCGAGATCGTCCATTTTGGCGACCAAAACTTGGAAACTGCCAACGGTTTCGGCTGACGACAACAGACGATCGCTTTTTGACAGTGCCAACTCCGATTTTACCGCGTCGAGTTGCTTCTGAGTCGCCTTCAACTCCGCTTGCAAACTGGTGACGCGATCGCCGACTTCCTCCGGTTTCACCTTGAAGCGATCGCACAGATCTTTAACAATACGATCGCGCAAATTCAGATAGTCCAAAACCGCCGGCCCAGATACGGCTTCAATGCGACGCACGCCGGACGAAATTCCCGACTCGGAGATAATTTTGAACGCGCCAATTTCGGCGGTATTGCTGACGTGAGTTCCGCCACACAACTCCATCGATACGCCAGGAAAATCGAGTACCCGCACTTCGTCGGCATACTTTTCTCCAAACATGGCGATCGCGCCTTTTGCTTTTGCTTGTTGCAACGGCATCACTTCAGTAGTGGCCGAATGCGCTTCGGCGATCCAAGCATTCACTTGGTCTTCAATTTCTTGTAACTCTTCCGGGGTTATCGCACGAGGACAGTTGAAGTCGAACCGCAGGCGATCGAAGGCCACTAAAGACCCGGCTTGCGACACAGAATCATCGATAATTTTCTTTAGCGCCGCTTGCAACAAATGGGTAGCGCTGTGATTGGCTTGAGCGCGACGGCGACAAGCGCGATCGATCTGCGCTGTCAGAGTATCGCCTACATTTAAAGTCCCGCGTTCGATGCGGCCGATGTGGACAAACAGTGCGTTATCCTTCTTAACGTCTTCGATGCGAATCACCACCGTATCGCCAGAAAGATAGCCGCGATCGCCAATTTGTCCCCCGGACTCCGCATAAAAAGGTGTGCGATCGAGAACCAATTGTACTTCGGTTCCGGCTTCAGCGGACTCCACAATTTGCCCGTCAACCAGCAGCGCCACCACTTTCGCGGAGGACTGATAATCCGTATAGCCGAGAAACTCGGTTTCGCGGATGCGATCGCCCAGCTTATCTAAGCTACCTTGCACGGTTAAATCGATGGTTTCGTGGGCCTCTCGGGCGCGATCGCGCTGTTTTTCCATCTCCGTCTCGAAGCCAGCAATATCCACTGTCAACCCCTGTTCTTCGGCAATTTCTTGAGTCAGTTCGAGGGGAAAACCGTAGGTATCGTATAGGGTAAAGGCATCGACCCCAGAAATTTGTTTCGGCTTTTTGGCGAGGATTTCTGCAAGCAATTTTTCGCCCCGTTCTAGAGTTTTCAAGAACTGCGCCTCTTCCCGTTCCAGTTCCCCTTTGATGAAACTTTCGCGATCGCGGACATTGGGATAGGCATTTTCTGAGAGGGCGATCGCCGTTTCTGCAACCTTGTTAACAAACTCGCCATCGATGCCAATTAAGCGTCCGTGACGCACCACGCGCCGAATGAGTCGCCGCAAAATGTAGCCGCGTCCGAGGTTGGAAGCGGTGACACCATCGGCGATTAAATGGACAACAGAACGGACGTGATCGCCGATCACTTTTAGCGAAGTTTTAGTGCGATCGTCGGCTTTGCTGTACTGAATACCCGCAATTTCGGCCGCCGTTTTGATGATGGGGAAAATCAGATCGGTTTCGTAGTTGTTGGGGACGCTTTGTAACACCTGTGCCATCCGTTCTAACCCCATCCCCGTGTCGATATTTTTGTTTTGCAACGGGGTTAAATTGCCATCCGCGTCGCGATTGTACTGCATGAACACCAGGTTATACAGTTCGATAAAGCGGCTGTCGTCTTCGAGATCGATATCTTTATCGCCGCGTTCGGGATGGAAATCGTAGTAAATTTCCGAACAGGGGCCGCAGGGGCCAGTTGGCCCCGCCGCCCAGAAATTATCCTCTTCTCCCATGCGTTGAATTCGGTGTTTGGGAATGCCAATTTTTTCGTGCCAAATGTTTAACGCTTCCTCGTCTTCTTTATAGACGCTGACGACGAGACGATCGCCGGGAAGTCCGAAGATTTGCGTCACCAATTCCCAACCCCAAGCGATCGCTTCCGGTTTGAAATAGTCGCCGAAGCTGAAGTTTCCCAACATCTCGAAAAAGGTGTGATGTCTGGCGGTTCGTCCGACATTTTCGATGTCGTTAGTTCGGATACATTTTTGCGACGTGGTGGCACGGGGAAAGTCCGGCGATCGCTGTCCTAAGAAAATGGGTTTGAAGGGTAACATTCCCGCGATCGTCAGCAACACGGTCGGATCTTCGGGGACGAGGGAGGCACTCGGCAGGATATGATGGCCTCGCGCCGCGAAGAAGTCGAGGAATTTTTGGCGGATGTCGCTACCGCTAAGATACTGAGGTTGAAAGGTCATGGCTGGGGTTAGGTAGACTTCAGGGCGCTGCGTCCCGTGTTGACTATTGTAAAGGATATCTGAATGTTAGAGTGGCAAGTTCCAAAATAAAGGCTATACTGAATGCAACTGATGTCAGCAATAGGATTGCAAGGCGATGGAACCGTTAGAGTGGGGTTTGGCAGCGATCGCGGCTTTGATGGCGAAACAGCTTAGTGGTGCAGAAAACTCGAAGATGGAACTCAGGCGGTAGAGACGCGAGAAAATTCGATATAATATAAATCTACATCAATTTCTGCATTCAGTTCTGCAATTTTTTGAATGATATCTCGATCGAAGTGAATTGCAGGTACTGAGTCACCTACATCTACATAAACGACACAAGAAATTTCTGCATCATAGAGGTATATCACGATCGCCCAGCGACGATCGCGGCATCGGGCCGCCAGACTTGCCAGATATCGATCGTTTCGATTAAAATCTGAATCCCACCCGATCGCGGCAAATACTGGCCCGTACATTGGCTGACTCGTCAAGGAAAGGCACGGATCGATGTCGTCGGGTTGGGGAAAGATTCCCGAAATTTCTGTATCTAAGTTAACAGAATTGACGATCGAACGACGGACAACCGAGAGGCGATCGAATGTTTACATCCGATCGTCCCCGCTTGGCAATCGAAACGATTAAGCTAGTAAAACAATCTTACCATCGCTCGATCGCGAATCTTCCGCTCTTGAATCGATCGGTCGGGAATCTGTCAAGATTTTTTAACAAAACGTAACGTCTACGCGGATGCAAATATGAGCGCGAACCCGAACCTCCAACACGCGAACCCCCAACAACACTCGCCCATCGACGGGCCCCGATGGCTGGTAGAAGCACGAGATGCCTGCGGTGTCGGCTTCATTGCCCACCCCAAGCAACCCAGCCACGACTTGATTGAGAAAGCCCTCACCTCTCTCGGGTGTTTGGAACATCGGGGGGCGTGTAGTGCCGACTACGACTCGGGGGACGGTTCCGGGTTGATGGCGGGTATTCCCTGGAAACTGCTCGATCGCTGGGCTGGCGAACAGGGGACTGGCAGTATCCATCGCGATCGCACCGGGTTGGGGATGGTGTTCTTACCCCTCGACGAAGGACTGGCGAAAGCAGCCCGATCGATCGTTAACGACGTACTGGCGAAAGAAGGGTTGCGGGTTGTCGGTTGGCGCGTCGTCCCGGTGGAACCGGATATTTTGGGGCCGCAAGCCAAAGCCATGCGCCCGCGTATCGAACAGGTCATCGCTGCATCGGATACTCTCCAGGGGGATCCCCTCGATCGCCAACTGTACCTCGCCCGTCGCAGCATTGGTAAAATCCTCAACGATCGCGAGGATCTGCTGTGGGGCGACAATTTCTATATCTGTTCGTTCTCGTGTCGGACGGTGGTGTACAAAGCCATGGTGCGTGCCGCCGTGTTGGGCGAGTTCTATACCGATCTCAAAAATCCCGACTACACCAGCAACTTCGCGGTTTATCATCGCCGCTTCAGTACCAATACTATGCCGCGCTGGCCGCTGGCGCAACCGATGCGCCTGTTGGGTCACAACGGCGAAATTAACACCTTGCTGGGCAATATTAACTGGATGAAAGCCCGCCAAGCGGATTTATCCCATCCTGACTGGGGCGATCGCATTCAAGATTTGATTCCCACTGTGGATGTTAACAACAGCGACTCGGCAAACTTGGATAATGTATTCGAGTTGTTAGTGCGATCGGGACGATCGCCGTTAGAAGCGCTGATGATGATGGTGCCCGAAGCCTATCAGAATCAACCCGCCCTGGCCAACTATCCCGAAATTGTAGACTTTTACGAGTATTACAGTGGCTTTCAAGAAGCCTGGGACGGCCCGGCATTACTGGCATTTAGCGATGGTAAAGTCGTGGGATCGGCCCTCGATCGCAACGGTTTGCGACCCGCCCGCTACGTGGTTTTAAATAATGGCATGACCATCGTCGCTTCGGAAGTGGGGACGATCGACATCGATCCGGCTACAGTAGTGGAACGGGGACGCTTGGGCCCCGGACAGACGATCGCCGTCGATTTAGAACGCGATCGCATTTTGTGGAACTGGGAAATTAAAGAAGAAATTGCCAAAGCCAAGCCCTACAAAACTTGGTTAGACCAGCGTCCGCGCTTGGAATTGCAACCCTTCGATGGCACAAGTTGGATCGATGGCGATAAATTGGTGCAGCAACAAACCGCATTCGGCTACACCAGCGAAGACGTAGAATCCATCGTCTTACCCATGGCGATCGATGGCAAAGAACCCACCTACTGCATGGGCGACGACATTCCCTTGGCCGTCCTTTCGGACAAGCCCCGCGTCCTGTACGATTACTTCAAACAGCGCTTCGCCCAAGTCACAAATCCACCCATCGATCCCTTGCGCGAAGGCTTGGTGATGTCCTTAAATATGCGCTTGGGCAAGCGGGGAAATATCCTGCAATCGGATCCCGAACAGACGGATTTGATTAAAGTTGAAACTCCGATTCTCGTCGATGGCGATCTCGATGCCATTGCGGCCTCTGGTTTGAAAACGACCACCCTTTCGACTCGCTTTAGCACCGACAACGGCCCCAATGGCTTAAAAGCAGCAGTGGAAAATCTCTGTCGCCAAGCCGAAGAAGCCGTGAAAAACGGGACGCGGATTTTGGTTTTAAGCGATCGTCGCGATCCCAAGTCTGGAGAAGTGACGCTGTTAGACGATCGCTTTGCCTATATTCCTCCCTTGCTGGCAACGGGTGCAGTTCACCACCACTTAATTAAAGCCGGGGCGCGGATGAAAGCCTCGATCGTCGTTGACTCGGGACAATGCTGGAGTACCCATCACGTAGCTTGCTTGGTGGGATACGGTGCGAGTGCGGTTTGTCCCTATATCGCCTGGGAAACCGTGCGTCACTGGCATGGCGATGCCAAAACCAAAAAGCTGATGGACGCGGGTAAAATCCCTCCGTCCACCTTGCCCGAAGCGATGAAAAACTATCGCAAGGCCATGGAGAACGGGCTGCTCAAAATCCTCTCGAAAATGGGAATTTCCCTGCTGTCGAGTTATCAAGGGGCGCAGATCTTTGAGGCGATCGGTATCGGCGCAGATCTGCTGAACTTGGGCATGAAAGGCACGACTTCTCGCCTCGGCGGGTTGACCGTTGAAGAGTTGGGACGCGAGATTTTCGAGTTCCACAAACGCGCCTTCCCCGAAGCCAAAAAGCTCGAAAACATGGGCTTTATTAAATACAAAAAAGGTGGGGAATATCACGGCAACAACCCGGAAATGGCCAAAGTGTTGCACGAAGCCGTTCGCGACGGCAAGTACGATCATTACGAAGTGTACCGCAAACAGTTAGACAGTCGTCCCATTGCGGCTTTGCGCGACTTGCTAGATTTCAATAGCGATCGCGATCCCATTTCCATTGACGAAGTGGAATCCATCGAAGAGATTGTCAAGCGCTTTTGTACCGGGGGAATGTCGTTAGGGGCATTATCTCCAGAAGCACATGAAACCTTGGCGATCGCCATGAACCGCATCGGTGGAAAATCCAACTCCGGCGAAGGTGGTGAAGATCCCGGACGCTTCCCGCTTCTCGACGACATTGACGAGAATGGAATCTCCAAACGTCGCCCCCATTTGAAAGGGTTAAAACCCGGCGATACGCCTTCTTCTGCCATCAAGCAAGTGGCTTCGGGACGCTTCGGTGTCACCCCGGAATACTTAATGAATGGCAAACAGTTGGAAATCAAAATCGCCCAAGGTGCAAAACCCGGCGAAGGCGGTCAACTTCCGGGGCGCAAAGTCAGCGAATATATCGCCATGTTGCGCCGTTCTAAACCCGGTGTGACCTTGATTTCTCCACCGCCTCACCACGATATTTACTCCATCGAAGATTTGGCGCAGTTGATTTTTGACCTGCATCAAGTCAACCCCAATGCAGGGGTTTCGGTGAAGTTAGTGGCTTCGATCGGCATTGGAACCGTTGCGGCGGGTGTGGCGAAAGCGAACGCTGATGTCATCCAAGTGTCTGGTCACGATGGCGGTACGGGCGCGTCCCCTCTCAGTTCGATTAAGCACGCTGGATCCCCTTGGGAGTTGGGTCTGACGGAAGTCCATCGCGTCCTTATTAATAACCAATTGCGCGATCGCGTCATTCTTCGGGCCGACGGCGGAATGCGGACGGGTTGGGACGTGGTGATGGCGGCGTTGATGGGGGCCGACGAGTACGGCTTCGGAACCGTGGCGATGATCGCTGAAGGCTGCATTATGGCGCGGGTTTGCCACATGAATAGCTGTCCGGTAGGCGTGACCACGCAACAAGAACGGTTGCGGAAACGCTTCCCCGGTACGCCAGACCACGTAGTGAATTTCTTCCTATTTGTGGCGCAAGAGGTGCGATCGCTGCTGGCAAAATTGGGATACCGTTCCATCGAAGAAATTATCGGTCGCGGTGACATTCTCAAAGCCCGCGAAGGGGCGAAGCTGACCAAAACTGAGGCGATCGATCTCAGTTGGTTCCTCAATTTACCGCAAGCGGAAAACCGCGACTGGGTGAAGTACCAACCTATCCACAGCAACGGCCCGGTGTTGGATGACGATTTACTCGAGGATGCGGAAATTAAGAACGCGATCG
>CAKZKB010000047.1 GCA_937121005.1 uncultured cyanobacterium
TCGCTTAACAGGGTGAATGCTTCGCCCGCCCAAGATGTATCGGAAGAATCTAGGGTCGATCGCGTTTGATAAAAGTTTAGCACAGGGCGAAGTCGGTCAAAGCGCGATCGCTTTCGGGATAAAATGCCAGCACGATCTCAGATTGAGGAATCCCCGCCTCAACGAGTTCGGTGGCGATGCCATGTTCGATGCCATCTCGTTGTATCCACAGTTTACCATTGATGATGTCGATGTGGACGAGGCAATAGTGCACCCGACGATCGCCATGCCAACCAACCGTCATTAACAAATAGCGATCGCGGCTTTCGTCGAAGACCGCTTCGCATTCCAAATCGCCGACAGAATAGGGAATGCGAGTATATTCTGTTAGCACATCGCGAACGATTTGGCGATAGTTTTCTAGGGAACCCATCGGGTGATTTCCTCCGGTTCTGGATCGAATAGGATTAAACGCAGGCGGTTGTTTTCCAGCAAGACTTTTCCGACTTCTTCTTCAAATAAAATGCGGAATGTGGCTTGACGAATGGCGAGATACAAAACGCGATCGGGTTCGAGGCGAGCTAGCAAATCGTGATATAGAATATATTGTCCGAGGGCATTTTCTAAATCCGCGATCGGCGAGGGTTTAATAAAACTTTTAATCTCGACGGCGATTTTTCGCGTTCCTCTCTCAGCCGCCAACAAACACTCAGCCCCCAAATCAACGTACATATCTCTAGATCCCCAAGGTAAGCGCAAGGGATCGTCAGTAATCGTCCAGCCGTCTTTTTCGAGGGCGGTTTTAACTACGTCGTGGTAAGTGTCTTTTGCAGGCATAATTTTTAATTTTTAATTGATAATTTTTAATTTGTGAATATGTCCGCCCGCGTCCCCAGCGACAACCGTTTCGCCATCCGGGGAAATGGCACAGCAAAGAATCGCAGCATCGGCGATGAACGTTGCCAGACAGTTTCCCATCTCCATGTCCCACAGTTTCACTGTGTTATCCGACGACCCGGACACCAGTTGGCCCGCCGGGGTGACGGCGACAGCGTTGACCCAACGGCTATGTCCGGTGAAGGTGCGGATTAAGGGGCCGCCGGGAGGCGTGAGGGTGGGGCTTTGCAAGCGCAACCAGGGTCGCGGATGTTCGGTGTCGATCTGCTGCAACAGTTCCCGCACCGGATCGGGTTGTGGTGTCGCCACCTGCACCCGACGATTGAGTTTCCCCTCTCGCGGATAGTGGGGTAAAAACCGCTTCGCCACCGGGAGACGTTCCCAGAAATAGCGATACTTCTCAATGTCTTCTCGTTCCTCTGTCGGTGGCGGTAGCATCGCCAGCCGTCCCCACAACTGACTGCCCAACTGCGCCTTATCCTCCGCCAAAACGTGGGCCGACAGCCGGATCGCCCCTTCCACTTTCCGCAGCGCGGCCTCCATCTCCTGGCCCCTCACCTCCGCAGAAGCCAGAACCGCCCCAAAGTCAGCCAGCAGCGCGATCGTATCCATCGCCAGCAACTTGGCTTGCAACCAGCGAAAATCCCACAGCAACCGGGCAAACTCCGCCATGCGCCCCGCCTCGCGGAAGTGATAGACCGCATTCTGCAAAAAGTAGCCGTCGTCCGCCTCGTGCCATTTCTCCGGATACTTTTTCTGGTACGCTGCCAACAGCGCATCGTGGCTTCCCGGCGGTAGCGCCCCACTCAAATAGTCCTGCTGTACGTCGTGTAGCGACACCTGGCCGTCGTTGCGAAACAACAGCGCCTTCCGCGCCAGGGTCGCCAGCAAATCCCGGCCCCGGTAGTCCTCTCGCCGCCACAGGGTCAGCACCGCCGCCTCCGGGATCGGCGTATCAGCCGGAAACGCCCCCAACGCCAGATAGTAGGGTTGTTCTTCGTCTGGATCTAGGGTGTCGATGCTGTAGGTCAACGACTTGAGAATGCTACCGTGCGGATGGTCTAAAAACTGGAGATCGCGGGCTCGCAACGCCGCCAGCACGTCCTCCCAGGTGCAGCCGTCCCCCACCTTCGCCCCACTCAAGGCCAGCGCCAGCGCCAAATGTCCGCACTCGGCCGCCACCTCCCGCGCCGTGTCCGGTAGGGTTTCCGGGTGCTGGTTGGCCCACTGGGCCAGCAAGGCCAACGCCTGCGGTTCTTCCAGGCGATCGACCTGATGGCAGTCGGCCCCCAACGCACTAACAATGCCGCCATCCCGCGTCGTAATTAGGAGTTGGCCCCGTTCTCCCAACACATCAAACCACCGCGCCTTCTCCACATTCCAAACATCATCGAGAACCAGCAAACAGGCTTTGTCGGCCAGCAATTGTTTTAGGTAGGTTTTGCCCTGTTGCGGGTCTTCAAAATACTGGGGCGATCGCTCTACAAACTGGCAAATATCGACCTGTCGGGCCGTAATATTCAGTGTTTGCCCAACGGTGAGCCAAATAATTCCATCTGGGAACCGCCGTCGCACGTCATCATCGCGACAGACCGCAACAGCCAACACCGTTTTACCGATGCCACCCATGCCCTGCAATCCCACTTTTCGGGCTGCCGATGTCACCACCAATTTTTGACTGACATCGCCGAGAATCTTCTGCTTCAAACTGGCCAGATCGGTCTCGCGCAAAATATACCCTCGCGGCAAATTTGGCACTGTGGAAACATCGCCCAATTTCGGCAAAATTTGACCGTCTGCACCTCGTAGCAGTTCCGTTTCCGTCGCGGGTTGCCGTTCTCGCTGTTGCTGCAACTCTCGCCGCAACTCCAACAATAACCGATAGTTCCGTTCCCAATCTTGGCGCGTTGGCATCTCGTCCAACTTGCCAGAGATCTCCTCAGTGCGATCGCTAATCGTCTGTAAAATACTCAACGACTCCCCTAACAAATCCAGCAGCATTCCCGCAAACGCCTGACCGCCATTCTCTGCGTCATCTTTCAGCACCTCTCGCAAATGCTTGGCAAACTTTTCGTCTAGTTCTTTAGCGACATCTTTAACAACATCGGTATATTCAGAGACATCTTCCGGCAAGTGTTCCTGATGCCGTGACAACAGCCAAGAAACCAGCGATCGCCACTGTTCCTCCTCCAGCACTTGATAGTTGGCAAACTCTTCGGCATTGGTGGCGAAAATGTGCCGTAACTGCGCTTCTTGTAGGGGCGAAAATTCAGAGATAAGGGCTTCGGTGCGAGCCAATTCGACCCAATAATCGCTAGCACAATTTGCCCAACTTGTCAACACTTCTCGCAAATCTGGATACTTTTCTCTGGCAACAGTGCGGATCGTTTCCGCGATCGCGTCTCCGGCGGCTTTTGCCAAATCCTCATTTTCCAGTACGTTTTTTCCCGTCCCCAACCGCTTCGCAAACTCTCCCAAATTCGCCGCCGTCATACTAATGGCAACATTTGTTACCATATTGGAAACATTAGCCAGCGACAGCAATCCCGCGCCGACGATCGCCTGTCCGCTTACCAACGACGCGACAGATAGAACCGCCGTTCCCCCTAACAACGCTTTGCTGACTTTGACTGCTTTCGGATTCATGGCCGCATCTACTCTGGTAAGCATTCAGGCGGTATCCACCAAACCCGGTTTCTCGTCTATAGCCAGACTAAATCAGAGCTTGGCTTTTCACCAAACTAGGGTTTCTACACCAGTTTAAGCTAGGATACCTGAATAGGCTACCCAAATTGTAACATCCCGTGCCTCAACTGCGGCGGTGTCGCCAACGCTGCGCCAACTTCTGCACCTCCACGACGATAAAGACAAGTACACTCAACCCCAAACAGATGCCCAAATTTGCCGCCGAAAGTGCAGTCGTTCCGAAGAAGTTTTGTAAAAATGGCACGTAGAGAACTAGCATTTGCAAGGCGAAGGTGAGGAAAACGACACCTAACAAGGGTTTGTTAGAAAGCAAGCCAATTTGAAAGAGGGAGTCGCGCTGCGATCGCAGTGCCAACACCAAACCGATGCGCGAAAATGCGAGGGTGGAAAATATCATCGTCCGCCAGAGGATGAGATCGGCTTCCGCATCGTAGGACAAAGCAATGCCAAACAAAATAAACCCTAAAAACAGCCCGATCCAAATGATATCGATCCCCACGCCGCGAGCGAAAATGCTTTCGCGGGGCTTGTAAGGACGGCGGTTCATGACGTTGCTTTCGCCGGGTTCCACGCTTAAGGCTAAGGCTAGCATCCCGTCAGCGATGAGATTCACCCACAAAATTTGTAGGGGTTCCAACGGTAGGGGCATCTGCAAGAGTAACACCAACAAAATGACCCACAGTTCCCCCGTATTTCCGGTGAGGGTATATTTGATAAACTTGCGGATGTTGTCGTAAATGGTGCGCCCTTCCTCCACTGCGGCGACGATGGTGGCGAAGTTGTCATCTTGCAAGACAATATCGGCCGCTTCTTTGGCGACATCCGTGCCCGTAATGCCCATGGCAACGCCAATTTCGGACTTTTTCAATGCCGGGGCATCGTTTACGCCGTCCCCGGTCATAGCGACTAAATGACCGCGATTTTGTAAGGCTTCGACGATCTTTAATTTGTGTTCTGGAGAGACACGGGCGTAGACGCTGACGCTATCGACGGCGGCTTCTAATTCGGCAACAGACAATCGCTCGATTTCGGGGCCGGTTAGCAGTTTTTCCTTGGAGGAAATGCCCAACTGTCCGGCAATTTGGGCCGCAGTCAGGGGGTGGTCGCCCGTAATCATAATGGCGCGAATGCCCGCATTTTGGCAGGTACGAATGGCGGCGCGAACTTCCGGGCGGGCCGGATCCATCGACCCGGTGAGTCCCACGAGAACGAGATCTCGTTCTAACTCGATCGTCGCGGGTTTGTCGTTCCAGGGACGAAAGGCGACAGCGAGGACGCGCAACCCATCTTCGGCCAGACGATCGTGG
>CAKZKB010000048.1 GCA_937121005.1 uncultured cyanobacterium
GCGTGATTACGGAAGAGGGAAGTCTCAACAGTCACGCGGCGGCCATCGGTTTGCGCTTGAACAAACCGACGATCGTCGGGGTAAAAAATGCTACCGAGTCGATTCGCGATGGGGCGATTTTGACGTTGGATATGCAGCGCGGTTTGGTCTATTCGGGGGCAGCTACCGCACCTGCAAATGGGGCGATCGGGGCTAATGTTTATTAATTGCAGGCGATCGCGTCGCGGCACTTGCCCCAACTGAACCTCACCGCCGCCCGAGTCTTAGCAGCCGGAGAACCCACCCCCTAAACCGCCGATCGCCCTGGATCCATCTGTGTTTGTTCGCGATCGCCCCTCACGGGTCGGCCATTTTCTGCTACGCTAACCTACAGATATTGAAGTTTTGTTAACACCCCAGCCAGTATCGAAATCCCTAGAACCCCTAAGATCCCTATGAGCGCAACCATCGCCCCCGAACAGATCGATCGCATCGTCAACAACCACCACCACGACCCCTTTGAAGTCCTCGGCAGCCACGCCATCGAGCAAAACGGCAAAACCGTCTGGGCGATCCGCACCTACCAACCCGATGCCGATGCCGTCTGGGCCGTGCTTCCCGCCCAGCGTAAAGAGTATCCCATGCACTCGGTACACAACCCCAACTTCTTCGAGTGCGTCATCGATCTCAGCCAAGAGTCCGCCGACAACACCACCCCCTTCGCCAACTACCAACTACGAGTCAAATACGGCGATCGCGAGTGTGTCATCTACGATCCCTACGCCTTTCGTTCCTCAAAACTCACCGATTTCGACATTCACCTGTTCGCCGAAGGGAACCACCACCGCATCTACGAAAAACTCGGGGCGCACCCCATCGAAATTGATGGCGTAAAAGGCGTGTATTTCGCTGTCTGGGCTCCCAACGCCCGCAACGCCTCCGTTTTAGGCGATTTCAACCTCTGGGACGGCCGCAAGCACCAAATGAGCAAGCGCGGCAACGGTGTATGGGAACTCTTTATTCCCGATATGCAAGTCGGCGACGCTTACAAATACGAAATTAAAAACTTCGACGGTCATATTTACGAAAAATCCGACCCCTACGGTTTCCAGCAAGAAGTCCGACCCAAAACCGCCTCGATCGTCACCGATCTCGATCGCTATACCTGGAACGATGGCGACTGGATGGAAAAACGCCGCCACACCGAAGCCTTAAAAGAACCCATTTCCGTCTACGAAGTTCACCTCGGATCCTGGATGCACGGAGGTATGGACGATCCGGCCAAAAACCCCGACGGGTCGATCGTTCCTCCCGTTTCCGCCACCGATTTGAAGCCGGGTGCGCGATTTTTAACCTACCGAGAACTGGCCGACAAACTGGTTCCCTACGTCAAAGAAATCGGCTATACCCACATTGAATTGTTGCCGATCGCCGAACATCCCTTTGACGGATCTTGGGGCTATCAAGTCACCGGATACTACGCCGCCACCTCTCGGTTTGGAACCCCCGAAGACTTGATGTACTTCATCGACAAATGCCACCAAAACAACATCGGCGTAATTGTCGATTGGGTTCCCGGACACTTCCCCAAAGACGGTCACGGCTTAGCCTTTTTTGATGGCACTCACTTATACGAACACGCCGATCCCCGCAAAGGCGAACACAAAGAATGGGGAACCCTAGTTTTCAACTACAGCCGCAACGAAGTTCGCAATTTCTTAGTTGCCAACGCCCTCTTCTGGTTCGACAAATATCACATCGATGGTATCCGCGTCGATGCGGTGGCTTCCATGTTGTATCTCAACTACAACCGCAAAGATGGCGAGTGGGTTGCCAACCAATACGGCGGCGCAGAAAACATCGAAGCCGCCGAGTTTTTACGCCAAGCCAACCACCTACTATTTAGCTACTTCCCGGGAACCATTTCCATCGCCGAAGAATCCACTTCCTGGCCGATGGTGTCCTGGCCGACTTATGTTGGTGGTTTGGGCTTTAACCTCAAGTGGAATATGGGCTGGATGCACGATATGCTGGACTATTTCAGCATGGATCCCTGGTTCCGCCAGTTCCATCAAAATAACGTCACCTTCAGCATTTGGTATCACTACAGCGAGAACTTTATGCTGGCATTGTCCCACGATGAAATCGTGCATGGCAAGAGCAATATGCTCGGCAAAATGCCCGGAGACGAGTGGCAGAAGTTCGCCAACTTGCGCTGTTTGTTTGCCTATATGTTTACCCACCCCGGCAAGAAAACCACCTTCATGTGCATGGAGTTCGGCCAGTGGAATGAATGGAACGTCTGGAACGATCTCGACTGGCAGTTACTCAACTACGAACCGCACCAGAAGTTAAAGCATTTCTTCTCTAAGGCGCACCAAGTTTACCGCAGCGAACCCGCGTTGTACGAACGCGATTTTGAAGAAGAAGGGTTCCAATGGATCGACTGTAACGACAACCGTCATAGTGTCGTTGCCTTCATTCGTCGGGCGAAAGATCCTAGCGATTTCTTAATCGTTGTTTGTAACTTTACGCCCCAACCTCACAGCCACTATCGCATCGGCGTACCGGAAGCGGGTTACTATCAAGAAATCTTTAATAGCGACTCGGGCGAGTTCTGGGGTAGCAATATGGGCAACCTCGGCGGTAAGTGGACGGATGAATGGTGGTTCCACAATTTCCCGCAGTCGTTGGATTTGTGCTTGCCTCCGTTGGGGGTTTTGGTGTTGAAACTCGATCGCGCTAAAACTGCTGCCATCCTGGAAAACAGTTAACGATTAAGGAGAAAAAAGGGACAGGGAGAAAATCAATCTCCCTTTCTCTATCCTCCCTCGCGGTCACTGGTCACGGAATTGACCGAGGCTTCTCGCAACTCCTGTAACGCCACTTGAAAGCGATCGAATTCGGTGGTGAGTTGTTCGACTAACGGTTCTGCTTCGGTCAAGGTTCCGCGACGGGCGATCGCTTCGATGGTTTCGCACAGTTTCGCGAGGGTCGGCGACCCCAACATTTCGCTAGTCGATTTAAACGTATGGGCCGCCATTCGCAACCCGTCGGCATTGTTTTCGGCCACGGCATTGCGGGCATTGGCTAGCAATTTGGGGGCTTCTTCTAAATAGCTGTCGATGGTTTCGACTAAGATATCCGGGCGATCTTCTCCTAACAGCGATCGCAGATTTTGCAGGGCCTCGCTATCGAGAGTCGGAATCGCATCGCGATCGCGATCGCGCGGAGAAATGCGGGCCAAAACCTCAGTTAACTGTTCGATGCGGATGGGTTTGCTGATATAGTCGTCCATTCCCGCTTCGAGACAGGCTTCGCGATCGCCCTGCATGGCGTTGGCGGTCATAGCAATAATCCGCGGCCGGGGGGAAAATTGGGCGCAGATCCGGCGGGTGGCTTCCAAACCGTCGAGTTCGGGCATTTGTACGTCCATCAACACCACGTCGTAGGGCACTCGGCCCACCGCTTCGATGGCTTCAAAGCCGTTGGCGGCCACGTCGGCGCGGTAGCCAAGGCGATCGAGAATGTGCAGGGCCACCTTTTGGTTGACCATATTATCTTCAGCCAGCAAAATTCGTAACGGCCGCTGCTTTGCAGGCGATCGCGGTACGATGGGCACGGGAACCGCAGGCCCCGAAACGCGATCGCCTAACACTTGGCACAACGCCGCGTACAGTTGCCCTTGTTTGACGGGTTTGTTCAAAAAGGCGGCAAACTCGGCTTCCGGGGGGCGATCGAGATCCAACTGTCCTAAAGAAGTCAGCATCACCAACGGTAAATTCCGGGCGTGGGGGCGGTTGCGGATCTCGGCCGCTAGCATCCAACCGTCCATCTGGGGCATTTGCCCGTCGAGAATGGCAATGTCGAAGGGATCGGAATGTTGCAAGCGATCGAGGGCTTCCGATCCGGAGGCGGCGGCTTCGGGAACCATGCCCCAATTTTGCGTTTGCCGAATCAAAATAGTGCGATTGGTGGCATTATCGTCAACAATTAACAGGCGTTTGCCTTCCAGGGTCGATCGCGCCGATTTGCCATCGACAATGGAAGAACTGGGCACCACTGGGGCAACGAGAGTGAAGTAGAAAATCGACCCGATGTCCGTATTGGGATCGGCAGTTTGGGGCTGAAATCCTGAAGGCGGGCTTCCACCGACTGTCCCTCGACTTTCGACCCACATTTGTCCGCCCATCAGATGGCTCAAACGCTGGCCGATCGCCAGTCCTAACCCGGTTCCTCCGTATTGGCGCGTGGTGGAGGCATCCACTTGAGAAAAGGGTTTGAACAGCCGTTCCATGCGATCGGTGGGAATGCCAATGCCCGTATCTTTGACCGCAAAAAGTAAGGTTATTGGGGGTGAGTTATGGGATTCGTTTTCTTCCTCTTGGCGATTAACAGAGCTCTGAAGAATTTTAACTTCTACCACCACCTCGCCGCGACTGGTAAATTTAACCGCATTGCCCAAGAGATTGACCAAAATTTGGCGAACGCGGGTGACATCGCCGACGATCGCGTTCGGTACGTCAGTCTCAATGAGGCAAGCAATTTCCAAACCCTTTTCTGTGGCTTTCGGTGCGAGCAAATCGAGCACGCCTTCGACGCATTCGCGGACTTCAAAGGGTTGTTCTTCGAGATCTAATTTGCCCGATTCGATTTTAGAAAAGTCGAGAATGTCGTTAATAATTAACAGCAGGGCATCGCCACTTGTGCGGATGGTTTCGACGAAATCGCGCTGTTGGGGCTTCAAATCCATGTCCAACAGCAAGCCGGTCATGCCAATCACTGCATTCATGGGGGTGCGGATTTCGTGACTCATGGTCGCTAGGAATTCGCTTTTGGCACGGTTGGCGGTTTCGGCCGATTGTTTGGCTTGTTCTAAAGCTGCATTTTGTTCGGCGAGTTGCTCGCGAGCAAATGTTTCTTGTTCGAGCAGGCGGGCTTGAGCCAGGGCAATTCCCACTTGATCGGCGACGGCTTCAACGAGTTCGATTTCATCGTTCGTCCAGTAGCGGAAGCGATCGCACTGATGCAGGGCGATAACACCGTTAACTTCCCCTTGGTAAGAGGTACGCACGGCAAGTTTAGACTTGACTCCGATGCTGCGCCAAAATGATGCTGTCGGCTTCAGCAAGGGGTCGGTATACACATCGGGAGCGGCGATCGCTTCGTCTTGAGCGAGGACGCGCTGAATGTGGGGGTTGTTGTCAATGGGAACCAGGCGATCGATGACCGGCTCGAAATTCGGCTCCCGAAATTCAGCCATATACGGCACTCGCGGTTCGGGATCTTTGATATAGGTATGAATCAAGCAGCGATTCACTTTCAAGGCTTGCCCCAATAGGGTACAAGTGGTCTGAAAAATATCTTGGGCGTTGAGTTGGGCGCGAATTTCTTGGGTGATTAATTTGAGCAGTAAGGCGCGTTGGTATTGATGTTGCAGGGCTTTTTGCGCGTCGTGGCGCTCGATTTCGCCGCCGATCCATTGCGCCATCAGTTGTAGCAGTTGCTTGTCGGTGGCGCTGAAGGGGGTCGATCGCGCGTTAGGGCTGGCAAAACTGACGGTTCCGTACACCTCCCCAGCGACGATGGTGGGTGCGCCGATATAGGCTTCCAGGCGGCGGGCGTTGTAGGCGGGGGAGCTTTGCCAAACCGAATCTGAGGCTTGTTCGATGGCAATCAGATTCCCTTCTTCGTCGCGACGCTGTTCGTGGCGATAGTAGCGGACGACGGCTCCATCGTAGGTGCGATCGAGGTCGAAGGTATCCCCTTGGATGAGACCAAAACTGCCTTGGGGAAAGCGGGCGGCAATAATTTCGTAGCGATCGCCGTCGATGCGCCCCACCGTCCCCATGTCCAGTTGCAAGCGGGCGCAACCTAACTCGAGCATCCGTTCGACGCGGGCTTGGAAGTCGAGATCGCGATCGGATGTCACCGCGTAGAGTGCGCGAATGGCAGCTTCGCTCTCGCGCAGTTCCCGTTCGGCTTTTTGGCGATCGGCAATTTCCGATCGCGCTTGTTGGTACAGTTGGGATTGTTGGATGGCGATCGCCAGTTGGACGCTCAACTGTTCGAGCAGCTTAATTTCCGACTCTTCCCAACTGCGGGAAGCGCGACAGTTGTGGGCGATCAGCAACCCCCAAAGTTGCGGGGAACTGTAGGGGCGAACGGCGTTCGCCCGCTCTTTTTGTTCCCCGGATTGCGGTTGTAGCAAAATGGGGACGACGAGGTTGGCTTTGACTTGAAACTGAGACAGCAAGTTGACGTGACAGGTATCGAGATCGCCGTTGTTGATGTCGTCAATGCGACCGATATGGCCGTCGTGGTAAATAGCAACGTAGCGCTCTCCGAAACAGGGATCTTTGATATTGCTGCCCAAGGCTTTTGTCCAGCCCTCGCCAACGGACTCGGCCACAATATTGCCACTCCAGTCCGGGAAAAATTGGTAAATGAGGGCGCGATCGGTTTGCAGGTAGCGGCGGACTTCGCGGGTGGTGGTGGCGAGGACAGCTTCGAGATCTAAAGAGGCGCGAATGCGTTGGGCGATCGCGCTGACGAGGCGTTCCCGGCGCACTTGCTGTTCGACGGCGGCTTCGGCGGCTTTGCGCTCGGTGATATCTTCGGCCATGACAATGGCATATTGAGGCGCACCGTCGCTATCCCGTTGTAGAGACACGCTGACGTTGGCCCAGATCGGGCGCTCGTCGCCGCACAGATAGCGCTTTTCGATATGGTAGCTGTCGCGATCGCCCCCGGCCAGTTCGTTGAAGTATTGGCGTTCTCGGGGGCGATCGTCCGGGTGGGTGAGGGCTTCGATCCCGGTACGGTGCAAGCCATTGTTTTCGAGACCCAACATTTCCCGGAAGGCGGGGTTGCTCTTGAGAATGCGCCCGCCGTCCAAGCTGCATAGGGCGATGCCCATGGCGGCCCCGTCGAAGATGGTACGCAGTTGGGCTTCGCTCGATCGCATGGCTTCTTCGGCGGCGGTGCGATCGGTGATGTCCGTCCAGGATCCGACGATTTCGGTGGGGTTGCCATCGCGATCGCAGACTAAATACGAGGTATCGTGCAACCAGCGATAGCTACCGTTGCGGTGGCGCAGGCGGTACTCGCAGGTATGGCGGCCGCGGGTGAGGGCCGATCGCGCTTCGGTGACGGCGCGGGGTTTGTCTTCTGGGTGCAGGCGATCGCGCCAAAAACGGCGATCGAGGTTGAAATCGTCGGGCGTGTAACCCAAGAGGGCGCGGACGTTATCGCTGACGAAGGCGATGCTATCTTCAGCCTCGGCCGGGCGGCTGTAGA
>CAKZKB010000049.1 GCA_937121005.1 uncultured cyanobacterium
AATCGTTCGTTAACTTGTGCGAATGCTTAGCCCCTACAAATACCGTAACTGTTCTGCCGGATCTGATATTATTATACCTTGAAATTACTCCTCTCTCGTATTAAACCCTACTTGCGCTGGTTTGTACTCGGCGCAACTATATTTTTTCTGGTTGCAACTTTGCGCGATCGCGCTGCGGAAGCGACAGAGGTTCGCATTGCTGCGTCGGGATGGATCGACCTAGCGATCGCCTTTTTTGTGACCCTACTAGCGCATATTTGGTCGTCTTGGGTTTGGGTGCAAATTTTTAAGACCCTGGGGCGATCGATCCCGGTACAATGGGGAATGCGGGTCTATCTCAAAACCAACATCGCCAAGTATTTACCGGGCAATGTTTGGCATTTTACCGGGCGCATTGTGGCGCTCAAAAAGACCGATATGCCCGTTGGCATGGCGGTATTTGGAACCCTCCTCGAGCCCCTGTTAATGGCGGCGGCGGCATTGATTGTGGCGGTGGCGGGGAGTCCGTTTGTCGATGACATTCCCATCGTTATTTATATTATTTTACCGGGAGTTTTACTCGGTTTACATCCACGCTGTCTCGATCCGATCGTGCGCCGTCTGGCGAAGGGAAAGTTAAGAAAAATTGAGACCGAAGACAACAATATTTCTCCTGCATCTCTTTACCGCTATCCTCTGGTTCCCCTGTTAGGAGAATTGGGGTTTTTGCTGTGTCGCGGTGCGGGGGTTATTTTCGCGCTGCTGGCGGTTTCGGCTGTGGGTTGGGATCGGGTTCCTTTACTTTTAAGCGCCTTTAGTGTAGCCTGGTTGTTAGGGTTGGCGGTTCCCGGCGCACCGGGCGGAATTGGTGTTTTTGAAGCCACTGCCGTTGCCTTACTGCTCGATCGCGTTCCTTCGGGGGCGATTTTAGCCGCGATCGTCCTCTATCGTCTAATTAGTATTTTAGCAGAAGCAGTGGCGGCAGGATTGGCGGTGTTGTGGGAAACCCAAGTTTCTAATAACGTACCTGGGAATAAGCCGCGTCAGAAATGAGGGGAACTTCAGCATACAAACCCCGCGCCGATTGGACGATCGCGTAAATTGACGCACTGACAACGGCAATAAAAATGATGCTGAACAGAACACCCCAAGTTAACGGAGATGATAGATTTGTCAGTCGATCGCCCAGTCCAAAAAGTTGTAGCAGGGCTTCACACAAACTGGTAAAGATCGTTAACAAGATCGCTTGCATGGTGTTGAAGCGAATGAAGTGAACGATGCGATCGTTTCTGACAACCGTTAACAACAAGACAAAGAAGACAATCAAGCCAAAGAAGGGAATCGATCTTTCTAGAGGCGAGTACACTAACAGAAAAGGCGACAGGGGAATCGCGAAAATGGGCTGTAGAAATGGGAGTTCGAGAAACAAGAACGATCCAAATCCCATCACTTCGATGAGGGGAAGAACGTAAACGAGAGCAGCAAAGAACCGATCTTTGGGAGAATTTCGACCGCGCCAAACCATAATACAATGAACAATGAGCAATGAGCAATGAGCAATATTAGAATATTGTAGGGGCTAAGCATTCACACAAATTAACGAACGATTTTACCGAGAACTCAACAGGGTGAATGCTTCGCCCTATCCAGGGTCGAGCGGAATCGATCTTAACTGCGATCGCGTTGTTTTTTCCTCAGAGACGGTAAAGCGATCGCGAAAGTAACGATAGTGACAGCAACGATCGCGGCGGCGAGTCCCAAGGCGATCGGGTACAGCAGCAACCAACCAATAGTATAGCGCGATGCAAACCGCAGTCCACTGGCGAAATCGGGATTCATAAAAATCACCATGAGGGCGAAAAAGCCGATCGGCGTGTTTCTCAGAGGTTTGAGTGCCGGGAGCAATTCGCTGGCGACGTGAAATCCATCTAACGGCGGTAGGGGGAGCAGATTAAACAAAAATAACAGAAAATTGAGACTGGCAGCAAGGTAAAGAAATTCCCAACTGACGATCGCGTCGAGAGAGAATGTCTCGATGAGCCACAACAACGACACGAAGGCGTTCCCGAGGGACAAATTCATCAGCGGTCCGGCGGCCGATACCCAAATATTACCCCATTTGCGATCGCGAAACTTCTCTGGGTTAACGGGCATCGCGCCCCAAGCGATCCCCGCCACGCACAAGAAAATCAGCGACGGTACGCCTAAATGTACCACTGGGTTGAGGGTCATGTGACCTGCTGTTTCTGGGGTGTCGTCGCCTTGACTCAACGCTGCCCAACCGTGCGCCAATTCATGCAGGCAAATGGAGAGTACCACCACCATCAAGACTCTAAAAAAGAGAACGGGTTCGTAGAAAAGAGTTTCGAGAAACACGATCGACCTGCCTTTTTATGGTAATAAAATGAGTCCGTGCAATACAGACGCAACGATACTCAACGGTACTAGCGCCAAACAACCGAGAGCAATCAGTAGGTGGTACTGTCGCTCTTTAAAGCGCGGATCGAGCCATTTCGTGCGACTGACTAAATACCCACCTAACAAGCCGCCAAAGTGCCCCCAGTTGTCCACATTGGGCATTAAAAATCCAATGAGAAAAATAATGACAGCATATTGGGCAAACTGTTTGGTGACAGAGGTTCTTCCCGTCACTTGTCCGTAAGCGACGGCGGTTCCAAACAAGCCGAAAATGGCTCCTGATGCCCCTACTGACAAATCGGCTCCATGCCAAAATCCGGTAAAAAACTGTCCGGCGAAACTCGTCAGCAACCCACCCATGAGGGTAGCGGCGGTATAGATAATCACGGTTCGCGCCGCGCCGTACATTTCCGTGACGATGGGAAGTAGCTGCCGGATCCACAGCAAGTTAAAGGCAATGTGTAACAGGCTGCCGTGCAGCCAACCGGAACTCAACACCGTCCACCAGCGGCCGAACTGAAATACAGGAATGGCCCCAGTGGAGCCGAGGAGAAATAAGCTGGTGTTGCTCGGCGATAGGAAGTTCATCCCCACCGAGTTGCCGATCGCCTGGGGATGGAGTACCAGCGCGATAATATAGAGGGCGATGCAGCCGCCGATGACCAGTTTGGAGAAGCCCAAATCTTGCCCCAAACGGCGCAATAGAGGCGTGTAGCCCCACATTCCTGGATTTTTGCGCCCGCAGTTGGGGCAGGCTTCGATGTTGACCGAAACGAGCCGATCGCAAGACGGACACACCACCGAACCGCTCGTTTGCCGTTTGAACATTGAACTCGTCGCGCAGGGCGATCGCGAAACGTATTTCTAATCGATTTTAGCGATAACAAACCCCATTTGGCATTCGTAGCGATGGCCGCGATCGCCATCGACTTGGGTAGCGCTGCGCCCGCATTGCAGGCGATCGCCCCGCCAGCGCGGTTGTCCGCCGCGATCGGCGAGCAAGCAGGTTTGACAAACGCAGTGGGGATCGAGCATATTGGCTTCTGTTATCATCACTACCATGATTTTTCTATTTTGGCAACACCAGATGAGCCGTTTTCCTCCATATTTCTATGGTAATAGAGAAAAGCAGGCGATCGCGAAAAATATCACATTTTGTAACACCCGTTACTCTGGCTGGCAGTTGTCGAATCGCCTACCTCACGCAATGACCAACCTATCCATCTGTGTTTATCCTATTTATCTGTGGTTGCAGACTTCAACCTAACCTACAGATGCCCCCTGTTCGTTGTTCGTTGATGCGTTGATGCGTTGTCAACGGGTTTTCATGCTTCAACCCAACCTACAAATGTCCTGGAAGTTCTAAAATTTCGTAGGTTGGGTATAGGTGCGAGGGGTGAGATTCTTTCAAGGATGAATTCAGAAGGATGAAGGATGAATATTAATTTTTCCTTGTCCCCTTGTCCCCTTGTCTCCCCATCTCCCCCATCTTAAAACTGGTCACTGGTCACTGGACACTGGTCACTGATTGTCCCCCCAAACCCCTAATCCCCTAATCCCCTTCAACGTCCCAATTCGTGCAGAGAATTAATCGTTTCGGCACATTTAGCGGTGACGGTTTTCATGGCTTCGCGATCGCCTTTGGGGGGCGGATCCAGTGGCGGCGCAACCCGTACCGTAATGGGGGTGGGTTGGGGAAACCGAGAGCATTCTAAAATTGCCCGCGTCCCCCACAAACAGACGGGAAGGATGGGAACTTGCGCTTTAGCTGCAATTAATGCCATACCCAATTTAGGGTCGTAGATGCGCTCGTCTGGGGTGCGCGTTCCCCCTAAAAAGACTCCTACCGACCAACCCAAATCGAGAATTTTCAAGGCCGATCGCATCGTACTGGGTTTGGGAGATTCGCGATCGACAGGGAACCCCCCGCCCCAGTTCATAATTCGCCGGGACACAGGATGCTCGAACAGTTCTTCTTTGGCCATAAAAGCGACAGGTTCGCGCATTACACAGCCCAACAACGGAATATCTAAATAACTGGCATGGTTGCTGGCGATAATGACGCGCGAGGTGTGCGGCAAATTTTCTTCGCCATACAACTGCCCGCGAAAGTAAGTAAAAAACAAGGGTCTGACAATGCCATATTTTAGAAATCGGTAGTAAATGACGTTGCCGCGTTTGTGTGCCATTGACCGAGAATGTTAGGGATACAAGCCTCTATCTTTCAAGAAGAAAAGGATGGGACATTTTCCTTCGTCAAGTCTCCGGGCTTTAGACAGAGGTCTTTAATTCTGAACTCTGAACTCTGAACTCTGAACTCTGAATTGGAGCGAAGCGACTTGACTGCGATCGTCCCCCGTTTAAATATCTGCTGCTGCGCTAACGTTTTCGACCGTAACTTGGCGGAAACTGCGCTTCATCAGTCCAGCTAAAACTTTTCCGGGGCCGACTTCGACGGCGGTTTTCGTCCCTGTTTCGACCAGGTGCATTTGGGTTTCGCGCCAGCGCACCGATCCGGTCATTTGTCGGGAAAGACGGGTTTTGAGCAGCGTTCCCGATGTGGTGGGTTCGGGTTCGACATTGGAGACGACAGGCATTTTAGCATCGGCGAAGGTTACAGTTTCTAATAACTGTTGGAATTGCTGCGCCGCTTCAGTCATCATCGGCGAGTGAAAGGCTCCCGAAACGTTCAGTTTGATGGCACGTTTGGCTTGTACTTGGTTAGCAATCTCGTCAACGGCTTCGGGACTGCCCGAAATTACCACTTGTCCGTCGCTGTTGTCGTTGGCGAGGACGACTTCAGCACTGTTGGCGATCGCGTTTTCTAGTACGGCGCGATCGAATTTCATCAGGGCGATCATTTGGCCGCCAGAGGCACTATCCATCAATTCGGAACGGTATTTTACCAGTTTCAATCCAGTCTCGAAATCGAAAACTCCGGCGGCGTATAATGCCACGTATTCGCCCAAACTGTGACCCGCAACGATGTCGGGTTCGCGTCCTGCTTGGCGCAGCAAATCAACGAGAATGGTTTCGACAGTGTAGAGACAGGGTTGGGTGTAGAGGGTGCGCGACAGTTGGGTTTCGTCGCCGTTGCAGGCTTCGGGAACCGACCAACCGAGCAGGGTATGGGCGCGATCGAAGCGATCTTTACCAATATCGGTAGCGGCTAAATCCGCATCCATACCGACGGCTTGCGAACCTTGTCCGGGAAACAACCAGGCAATTTCGGGCATTGAGTTGGGCTAACTGTTTTTTGGGCGATCGCAATTGTACCGCAATTAGAGGACGTTTCGACAATCGACCCACAGATCGAAGCTCGGGTGTCGTTTTTGCGATCGCTGTTGTAAATTGGCGGTAACGGGCAAGTGTTTTGCCGTACAATCGTTGGTAGATAGGATTAACCAAACCTCTTGCCTCGTCGGGTGCGACGCTTTTTCGCTCTAAGACCTTACCCCTTTTCGATCGAATCCATGTTCCGATCGCTCGCTCGTTTCCTCGGGTTGGCACTGTCGATGGTTCTGTTGGCATTCCTACCCGCATTGGCTCACAATGTACTGGCCCCAGTCGCCCCTCAATCGTTCCTTGCCACCTCCGCAAACCCAACCGTTGGCGACCTAGAAATGCGCTACCGCCAGGCCGCGAAACGGTTGCTGGCCGGATCCCCTTCTCCCCACCAGTTAGAACGGGCAAGAGACATCCTCGAACACCTGCAAACCCTCGAACTCCATCGCTTTTTGGGCGAGACTTCTCCAACCGCAACCCCCAAGCAAATTGAAGCGATCGATCCGAAAGCAGCCGTTTTCTATCCGTTTTTGCTCGACGATCGCCTGTCGGTCATCGTTTCCGTACCGGGACGAGACTTAATCTCCTACGAAACCATACTGCCCCAAGGGGAAACCGAAGCGGCGTTTCTGGACTTCTTACAATCGCTGCATCCCTTTTTCGACCCGAAAGAGCAAATGCGCCTCTCCCAACAATTGTACGATTGGCTGATCCGGCCGGTGGAGGCCCAATTGTCCCAAACCCACGTCCAGACGTTGGTGTTCGTCCTCGACGGAATGATGCGAAATTTACCCATGGCAGCATTGCACGACGGCGATCGCTATCTAGTGGAAAAATATGCCATCGCCCTCACGCCGGGGTTGCAGCTACTCGACGATCGCGACCCCGCCCCGGTTCCCGTTTCTGCCTTGGCTGCGGGGCTAACCGAGGCCCGCCAAGGCTTTGAGGGTTTACCTGCGGTGGCGGCCGAAGTCGAACAAATTCGCGATCGCGTTCCCAGCCGCATATTGCTCGATCGCGATTTTACCACGTTTAACATCGGCGATCGCTTGGTGCGCGAGCCGTTTTCCGTCGTTCACCTGGCCACGCACGGTCAATTTAGCTCCAATCTCGACGATACGTTTCTGCTAACTTGGGACGGACGGATTAATATTAGAGAGTTAGCCCGTTTGCTGCGATCGGGAGAACTCTCCCATTCCCAACCCGTCGAACTGCTGGTTCTCAGTGCGTGTCAGACGGCGGCGGGGGACAACCGGGCGGCGTTAGGGCTGGCGGGGATGGCGGTGCGATCGGGGGCTCGCAGTACCTTAGCCACTCTGTGGTCGGTGAACGATCGCTCGACAGCCGAGTTCGCGAGTGCATTCTACCAGGCTTTGGGGGACGCGGGCACCTCGAAAGCCGAAGCCTTGCGACAGGCGCAACTCTATTTGTTGCGCGATGGTGGCTACCAACATCCGTTCTATTGGGCTCCGTTTGTCTTAGTAGGAAACTGGCAATGAACAATGAACAATGAGCAATGAACAATGAGCAATGAGCAATGAGCAATGAGCAATGAGCAATGGCCAATGGACAGGAAGCGCAAATCTACAACATCAGATCGAATCCTGAAGATTTTGAGGACAATATCGTTTACGATAAGGCTTTTGCATTCGCGATTAGAATTGTCAAAGCCTATAAGTATTTGGTGGCTGAGAAAAAAGAGTTTGTTTTATCCAACCAACTGCTTCGCTGCGGTACTTCTATTGGCGCGAACGTTGCCGAAGCAAAAGGAGGAATCTCTAAAGCCGATTTCTCCAACAAGATCTCTATTGCTTATAAAGAATGTCTAGAAACCAAATATTGGCTATCTTTACTTAAAGAAACAGACTACATTTCCGATGCGGCGTTCGCTAGTATGTATAACGATGCTGATGAGATTGCTAGAATTTTGTTTTCTATCCTCAAAAAGACTCGCCTGCATTCTCGCCCATAAACCCTTTATTGTTCATTGCTCATTGTTCATTGTTCGTTGAAATGTGGTTAAGTATTAAAGACAAAATTTGGAAATGGAGGGCTGTTTTGGCGGCGGCCGGTGGTGTGGCGGGGATGACGATCGCCATCGCTTATACCGGTGCGTTTCAACTGCTGGAGTGGGCGATGTTCGATCGCTTTATGCGCCTGCGTTCTGTTGAAGACATCGATAGGCGTTTAGTCGTTGTCACCATCGACGAGAGCGATATTCGCCATGTGGGAAAATGGCCGGTCTCTGGCGAGATTTTAGCACAGTTAATCGCCAACATTCAAGCTCAGCATCCGAGAGCCATTGGCTTGGATATCTATCGAGATTTGCCCGTCGAACCGGGTCACGATCGCCTAGAAGAAGTGTTTCAGCACACGCCAACTTTAATTGGTGTGGAAAAAGTAGTCGGCGATGAAGTCGATCCCCCCCCTATTTTGGAAGCACGCGATCGCGTTAGTATTGCCGATATTGTCATCGATCCGGATGGAAAAGTGCGGCGAGCCCTACTATCCACGCGCAGCGAAGAGGACGGACAAATCAAGCTCAGTTTGGGGGTTCGTTTGGCATTAGAATATTTAGAAGCTGAAGGATTGGAACTCGAAGAAACGAATACCCAAAAAAGATACTTAAAAATTGGCAAAGCGGTCTTTAAACCTTTTTTAGGAAACGACGGCCCCTACGTGCGAGCTACCTCTGGCGGCTACCAGATTTTACTCAACTATCGCGGTACGGAAGAGCAATTTCTCACTGTTCCCATGTCGGCGGTTCTAGCTGGCAACATTTCCGAC
>CAKZKB010000050.1 GCA_937121005.1 uncultured cyanobacterium
CCAGTTTTAGACTCAACAACCCCGGCGAACCCGCGTCTACTTCCCAGACTCGCGTACCGATAAAATACCAAAATAGAAACGTGACTGAGGCGATCGCCATCATCCCATAAGTAAAGTACCCCGCCACCGTATCGGCAAACTGCTGTACTGGGGCCTTGCGGGTTTGCGCCTCTTCCACCAGCGACACGATCCGCGCCAGCGTGGTATCCTCTCCGGTACGGGTGGCTTCCACGACGATCGTCCCCGACTGGTTCAGGGTTCCCCCGGTGACGGTATCGCCTTCTTCCTTGGCGACGGGTAATGCTTCTCCCGTCAGCATGGACTCGTCGATACTGGTACGGCCGATGACAATGCGACCGTCTGCGGGCACTTTTTCTCCCGGAAGAACTCGCACCCACTCTCCGACTTTAACCCCTTCGGCGGGTACGTCTGCGCCGCTTTCTCCCGGATCGGTTTCCGACACCAAATGCGCGATCGCGGGTTGTAGATTCAGAAGCGATCGTACCGCTTTTCCGGCCCGGTGTCGCGCTCCTTGTTCCAGGGTTCGTCCTAACAAAATGAACCCTAACATCATCACGGGTTCGTCAAAAAAGCACTCCCAACCCAAACCGGGGAACAGCAAGGCGGCGATACTAGCACTGTAAGACGCGATCGCACCCAAACCGACTAAAGTGTTCATGTTGGGGGCATTGCGTAACAGTCCTCGCGTCCCATCGACGATAATACTGCGTCCGGGAAACAACAGGGCGATCGTCGCTAAAATTCCATGAAACCACAAACTGCTGAGAATGGGAACATCCAGCCAGCCGAAATGTTTTAAGTGGCCGATCGCCGAAAGAAACAGGAGAATGCAAGCGACTCCGGTTTGCTGAAGCTGCGATCGTCGTTCTTGGCGCTGGCGTTGTTCGAGATCCGATCCTCGCGCTGCCATACTAGCAGTGCGCGGTTGACTGGGAAACCCGGCTTCTGTTAAACTTTGCGCCAATTCTTGCGCTTGCGCCTCGCGATCGCATTCCACTGTCGCCAGTTGCATGGCTAGGTTGACTTGTGCCGCAACCACCCCAGGATGCTTTCCTAACTGGGTTTCGACGGCTTTGACGCACCCGGCGCATTTCATTCCGCTTACGTCCAGGGCGATGGTTTGGTAGTCTGGAGTGGTGGTGCTGGTGGGTTTAGGAGCAGTGGCGGTCATGTCAATTTTAGATTTTGGATTTTGGATTAACCCTGCGGAGGTATCAGAGGATGTAAGCGCTACAGATCTTAGTTTAGCGCGATCGGAGTAGCAAAGCGCGATCGTCTACACTGGATACAGTGTTATGGGTACGGATACTATGACGATCGTCACCTACCATATTTATCCAACTTACCTGATTCAAGCTGATTTGACTGCGGTCTCGTCTTCGGCTATGATGTGAATCATGTCATTTTACTTCTGCTAGTGTTACCAATCCCAAAATCAAGATGAAATTCAAGCTCCTTCCCTTGACATTTATGCTTCTAGGCACAGCCATGGCGATGTCATCTAGTGCTTTTAGAATCAAGCAACAACAAGAATGTAGTTATGAGTTTGAGGTTACTCCTGCTTCAAACGAAAATACACTGTATTCTAATAATGAATTTGATTTCTCATTTTATATGCCAAATAATTTTATATCCTCTGTTTCTTCCATTGCCCAAAATACTCGTATTACAGTAATCGATCCGGCAGGAGACTACTGGATCGAAGAGTGTTTTGTAGGGGGAGACATTTTTCCTCCTTCTCTTTCTATAATTGTAGAACCTCTAAGTCCTCAAAATAGAAATTTAAACGACCTTGCCAGAATAGGTCGTGGAGAAGTGCGTGGAAATACAACTGTTGCGGGGCAAGAGGGGGTTAATACACTATAGTCACAATCGATACGCATATAGTTTTCTAACACAGGTTTCATTTTTTACCCCTGATGGAAGGTATGTTGTTACCATAGGATCTCCTCATGGAAGTCAACCAGATCGCAATCCAGAAAACTCAGCAATTTATGAAGGTGTTTTTAATACAATCTTGTCCAGTTTTCATTTCGGAACAAGACATTCTGACATTAATTTTTGCCATTTAAGCGGCCCTGAAAGTTTGGAAATTGTACAAGATCTCACCCGAGAACGGCTGCAAAATTTGGAGCGGGAAGAGATTGTTCGGATTTTTACAGATTACTATATAGCACAGGATCGAAGGGGGGTACAGGCAATTTTAGGGACTTTATCATCAGAGAGTGATGTCATAGATGCTTTAGCCGCTCTAGGTAGCATCCTGCCAAGTAAACCAATTTTAGATATTTACGATCGAGTTGCTGCCCTTGCTGCGTTACAATGGCGACAAAACCATGAAATGCCGACTCGTATAGAAAGGGTAAATGGCCGGTTAAGGTTGGGGGGGTATGAGTTCTTGACCGAACAGGAAGAAGAGAAAATACGAGAAGGATGGCCTTCAATTAGTCAACTTGGCAATCAGCTTCTTGCTGATACTTGTCCCACGAGTGTTATTGGAGAAATTCAAGAATGAAGATAGCGAACATCTCGATCGCGTAGCGTTCCATTCCGATTACTCACTCCACAGAACTCGCCACTACCTGACGCAACAAAAACTCTCGATAATTCCGTTCCCCATTTTCCCAAAAGTGAGCGGGAACGGCAAAAACTCGCTCTAGATCTGCTGCGATCTCCGAACTCAGTTCAATTTTAGCGGCGAGTAAATCTTCCATTTCTCGCCGCGATCGTCCCATCAACTCCGCGAACTCTTCTACACTCATCTCTTTTTCCTCAAGCAGATCGAGAATCGTCTCGCCAGGAGAAGAAACCACATTGGGATTGTATCGGTTTTCCAGTTTGCTACTCATGGGTGTCCTCAATTCCTAAAATTCTAACGACGCTCACCTGCTTCCAGTTTAAACCACCATCTGGTTTTTTGGGGATAGGATCGTTAGCAGGCTCAAAAATTAATCGATAGGGATGGTCTAAATCTAATGATAGCTGTCCAGCGCGATTGTAACCCAGTTCGTGGCATCGTCCGGGAACGTTCCGCATATCTTCAAGAATCTTAGCGTTTCGTAAGTTGTCGATCCGACGTTGGATGCGATCGGCTCTTTTTTTTCCATATCGCTTAACTAGGAGCCGACGATTGTTACATTCACGTTCGAGTCTTTCATCAGAAAATACAATGTCCAAAGTCGATCCACAGCGATAAAACAACCTCTTTAGTTTAACCTACTTCAGAAGTTAAGTAAAGCGATCGCGATCGATTCCCATTACTCACTTCCACAAAACTCGCCACTGTCTGACGAGATAAGAACTCTCAATAATTTCGTTCTCGGTTTTCCCAAAAGTGGGTGGGGACGGTAAAAACGCGCTCTAGATCTACCGCGATCGCCGAACTCAGTTCGATCTTAGCTGCGAGTAAATCTTCCATTTCTGGCCGCGATCGTCCCATCAACTCAGCAAACTCTTCGACACTCATCTCTTTTTCCTCAAACAGATCGAGAATCGTCTCGCCAGGAGAAGAAACCACATCGGGATTGTATCGGTTTTCCAGTTTGCTACTCATGGGTGTCCTCAATTTCTAAAATTATAATGCGATCGCGTATAAAATAGTTTGACAGCCGCGATCGCGGCCTGTTTGCAAGTCCGTTCGGAATTAAGTTTTATGAAATAAGACAGATTGAGGGCGAATGCCAGACTATCATCTAGGTATAGGACAGTCTTTTGTTGCGCGATCGTCTCTAAAGTTGACTTCTGAAAGCGGGCGATCGGACTCGAACCGACGACGTTCAGCTTGGGAAGCTGACATTCTACCACTGAATTACGCCCGCAGGTTTCTCTGGCTTGCACTGCGGCGCAATTACGTCGCATTAAGCGTGTCCTAAAAAAGATGATAGCACGTAGATTGTCTTAAAACTGGCTTATAAGACATCATACAGTGATTAAAATTTTTATATAAAATCTGCTTAACCCTATTGACAGTCAAAATTTCTTTAGCTATATTAAAATTATTGAACCCTATGCTATCCTGGGTAATAGGTATTTGTAAGAAGAGACAAAATGTATAATACATAACATATTTTCATTGGCATTGATAACCCATGTGGGGAGTGAGTCAGGACGGCGACTCACTCTTTTTTTACCGACTCTTTGGATCCCCTCAACCCGTATTTCGCATACCCGCCGCGATCCCATTTAAGGTTAATAACGCACCGCGCAACAATTCCCCTTTGCTGTAGCGAGAATGGATCGCCCCCAAGGTTTGGGAACTTCCATGTTGGCGCAAGCGTTCGATCAACGAAACTTGCAACAAACTCAAGGGAATAATGGTGGCATTTCGCAAGCGAACCGATCGCTGCAAAGCCGGATCGCCATCGAGCAAATTGTCTTGTTGGTTGATACTCAACACGAGCTCGCGCGTGCGGGCAAACTCCTCAGCAATTTGTTGGTACACCGCATAGAAGCGATCGAAATCTTCGGTGGGGCTCAACTCGCGGACGTAGTGCTCGGCCACTTGTAAGTCTACTTTCGCTAGGGTCATTTCCACCTTGGAAATCACCATCTTAAAGAAGGGCCATTTGTAGTAGAAATAGCGCAACAACTTCAAGTGTTCTTCCGGTTCTTCGCGCACGAACTCATCGAGCGCCGTACCGACACCGTACCACGCCGGCAGCAACAAACGAATTTGCGTCCAGCTAAACACCCAAGGAATGGCCCGCAAACTGCTAAGATCTTTTTTACCCGACTTGCGCCGCGCTGGACGAGAAGAAATTTGCAGTTGGCTGATTTCCTCGATGGGTGTCACCGACAAAAAGAAGTCGATAAAGTCCGGTTGTTCGTAAATTAGATGGCGGTAGCATCGCCGCGATCGCGTTGACAACTCCTCCATAATTTCGTTCCAAGGCTCGATATCATCGAAGCCGGCTCGCAGCAAGCTCGACTGAATTACTGCCGTCGAAACCGTTTCTAAATGATACAAACTCAAATCCGGCAGCGAATACTTAGAAGCCAAAACTTCGCCCTGTTCGGTAATTTTAATTCGCCCGTTAATCGTGCGTCCCGGTTGAGCCAAAATCGCCTCGTAAGCCGGGCCGCCACCGCGTCCTACCGAACCACCGCGACCGTGAAAAATTCGCAACTGGATCCCGTAGGGTTCGGCCATTTTTTGCAGGGATTTTTGGGCCTTGTGAATTTCCCAATTGCTACTGAGGAAACCCGAATCTTTGTTACTATCGGAATAGCCGAGCATCACCTCTTGTAAGTAGGGAGCGCTATGGCGATCGCCCTCAGCTTCTCGGCCGTGGCCGCCGGCCAGTAATGCCCGATATAACGGCAATTCAAACAGGTCTTTCATCACGCGGGGAGCGCGTTTTAGATCCTCGACTGTCTCGAACAACGGCACGACCGAAAGGGTTCCCGTACCTGTAGCCGGATCGTAGAGTCCCGCCTCTTTTGCCAGTAGCAACACCTCCAGCAAATCGCTGACTTCGTGGCTCATGCTGATGATGTGGGTGTTGCAAATTTCCGGGCCGAATTCTTGCTGCAACAAGCGCACGATCCGCAAGGTTTCGATGGTGTCTTTAACCTTCTCGGAAAACGGCAGTTCGGTGGGAATCAGGGGACGGCGCGTTTGCAGTTCTTGGGTGAGCCATGCGACTCGTTCGGCTTCGTCGAGTTCGTCGTAGGGTTTGGGTAAAATCTGCAAGTATTCGGTAATTTCGCCAATGGTATCGCTGTGGCGCGACGACTCTTGACGCACGTCTAAATGGGCTAAATTGAAGCCGTAAATTTCCACTTGACAGATGAGCGTATCGAGTTCTCGACAGCTTAACCCCGTCGCACTCAGGTTGCGAGCGATCGCGTGCAATTCAGCTAAAAAGTCCGACCCAGAACGGTACAATCCTTCTGTGGGAGTTTCCGGAATCTGACGCTGCCAGTCTTCTTCCCGGTACAGTCGCCAGTTACGATCGCGGGTATTTTCTAGGCGCTTTTTGATATACGCCATTTTCAGACGATAGGGTTCTTGGCGGTAGCGAACGGCCAGGCGATCGTAAATTTCAGGTAACTGCAAGCGATCTTGTTCGAGAGACTCGAGCAGTTCCGGTAGTACCTCGCTCCAGTGCAGCGACAGGCTCAACAGTTCCGTGAGCCGATCGACCGAATAGATGTATTTTTCCAGGACTAAATGGCGCTGGTAGCAAGCGGTTTGCCAGGTAATTTGCGGCGTGACTGAAGGGTTGCCATCGCGATCGGAACCCACCCAGGAACCGAACTGACAGAAGTTATAACACGGCGGCTCTAAATGCGGAAAGGTATCCCCGAGCGATCGCTTCAAGCGCATATAGAGTTGGGGAATGGCATCGAAGAGCACTTCTTGGAAGTAGTGCAGCGTGTATTCAACTTCATCGAGAACGGTAGGTTTGAACTGGTGCAGTTCGTCCGTGCGCCACCAAAGGCGAATTTCTTCACTGAGTTGATTTTCCAGACTTTGGGCTTCCCAAGATGGGGGCAAACCGGCCGCGCGGGCTGCTTCTTCCACGCGATCGAGTTCCCCTAAAATTTTGGCAATGCGACGCTGTTTGGCGCGAATGGTTTGGCGAACGATCTCCGTCGGGTGGGCGGTAAAAACGAGGCGAATATCGAGGCGATCGAGGAGTTTTTGGATTTGTTGGGGCGGAACGTTAAGGCGTTTGAGTAAGGGGAACAGACTATCGAAATCGACGGCCCGTTCTTTTTCCATGGGGACGGAATTTTCGGCTTCGCGGCCCTCCTCGGTTTCGCGGTGGCGACCGTTGGTGCTGGCTGCGCCGGTCGGTTGCGGGGCGTGGCTGCGCTGTTCGTAGTGTTGCTCGACAATATTGATTAACTGAAAATAGAGGGCAAACCCCCGCGCCACCCGGATAGAATCGTTGAGATCGAGCCTTTCGATGGGTTCGACCGCCCCGGAACTTCGCAAGTCGCGAGCTTGTCCTTCGGGGGTTTGCATGGGGTCGAGTTGGCGCAGCAGGTCGATGGTGGTCGGGCCGCACTCTTGGCGCAGCACGGCTTCCCAGAGATCTTCCACCATTTTGAGGCGGTGGCGCAACAGCCAATCAACGGCCCCAGACAGGTCGTTCGGGAGATCGGTTCTAATTTGAATGGTCGAACTCATAGTTTCGCGATCGAATATTTCCCAAGTTTCCCCTACAGCGATAGCACTTGGCGCGTTCCCCAAAGGGAGGGGGCGGCTGTTTTATCCTGAAACTCTGACATTGTTTCCTGTGTGGAAACCTGCGAGTTCGGAGAACTTCACCGCTTGGCAACTTCGTTGGCCGAGAATGAGGGCGCGATCGCCTGTTTTGGGGACGATCGCCACGCCAAAGCTGCGCCGAGCGGCAAGTTGCGTACCTGTAGCGGGACAGATTGCTGCGATTATTGTACTGGCTAACGGTCAATTGGAACGCGATCGCGACATAAATAATTGCTAACCCCATAAAAATTTACAGGCTGTGCGGGGTCTTACTCGTCATCGGCGGGGGGCGACGCATCGGCCGGGGTCACGTTCAGTACCGGGAGGCGATCGCCTCTGAAGACTTCTTCGCTGGCGCGGCCGATCTCTTGCAGCAGTTGGGTGGCACCATCGAGGCCCCGCAACCCTAAGACTAGGGGGCCGGCGGCCAAGCTGACGATGAGTTGGGAGGGGATGGGGATTTCGGGGATGGGGCGATCGTCCATAATCTCTGTCATACTGTTTCTAAATATCAATCTAACAGATCTGTGCTGGCGCAAAGGTGTTTCGCGATCGCGAACCCCTTTGTAGCTGTCGAGGGATGTATTCTCATGTCTAAAAAAGTAACAGTGGAACTGAGCGATCGCGTTTATGCGGCGTTGGTGGAGAAAGCTGGCCGCGAGGGAGTCTCGCCGGAAGAATGGGCTATGTCGGCGTTGATGCAGATTTTAATTAAGTATAATGACGAGGGAGGCGATCGATCTGCATGAAAACTGACGCGATTTTTTATCAACTTTTCAAGGAATTTCCCAACATTTTCTTTGAACTCATCGGCAAACCAGAAACCAACATCGCAGCTTATCAGTTTGACGCGCCGTCTGTGAAGCAACGGACTTTTAGCCTGGATGGTGTCTTTTCTACTGTCCCCAAGTTTGAGAGCGAGCCCCTTTATTTCCTAGAAGTTCAGTGTTACAAAGAAGACGATTTTTACGCCAGAAATCTTTTTGTACTTCGGTCAGTACAAACCGCAAAATTTGGATTGGTACGCGATCGTCATCTGCGATCGGGCTAAACACGACGTGCCCGTACCCGGTCGCTATCGCCACCTGGCACGGTATCATTTACAACAAATTTATCTCGATGAAATCGACAGCAAAGCCGACGACTTCCTGGGAATTGGGATTATCAAACTCATTGTCGATCCGCCCCAAAAGGTCAGAGAACGAGGCCCGAAGCTGGTTCGTCAGACTTGCGATCGCTTTGCCGATCCCAACGAGCGCAACAAAGTGCTAGAATGGATCGAAACCATCTTTACTTACCAATTTCCTGCCCTGAGCCAACGGGAGGTCAAGAAAATGCTGCAACTCGACGAACTCAAACAAACCCGAGTCTACCAAGAAGGACTCGAGCAGGGAATCGAACAAGGCGAACAACGAGGTAAACTGGCGGCGGTTCCGGTACTGCGCGAGTTGGGTTTGAGTGCCGAACAAATTGCCGATCGCCTTCAGTTAGACTTAAAGTTAGTGCGATCGACTTTAGAACAGCAAGGTTAGCAAGGGAGAAGCCTGTAAGGGGCGATCGATCGACTTGAGGAACCTTGAAGCAGTATGTACTAATTCGTACAACTGGGCATTTGCTGTCGATCCTGATAAACTAAGTCAGTGAGGTCATTATCGATTGGGAAGACTTATGGACAAGCAAGAGTTACTTAATGCGATCGAGAAAGCCGTTAGGGAAGAAGTCATCTCTCTCAACCTACCAAATAGCAACTTAAATCAACTTCCTTCAGAAATTGGTCGTCTGTCAAAAATTCAAGCAATCAATTTTAGCGCCAACCAAATAAATCATTTTCCATCTGAAATTGGACAGCTTCTGACCTTAAAAGACCTTGACGCGAGAAACAATTATTTAATCGATCTGCCTCCAGAGATTGGGCAACTTTCCAATCTAGAAAATCTTTATCTTGGCGGCAACTATTTATCCAATTTACCTCCAGAAATTGGACAACTTTCTAGCCTAGAAACTCTTTCTGTCTTTGAAAACCATCTGATCGACATTCCTTCAGAAATTGGGCAACTTTCCAATTTAGAAAATCTTTATCTTGCCAGCAATCATTTATCCAAACTTCCTCCAGAGATCGAACAGCTAACCAACCTACAGTATCTCGATCTCAGCAACAATCGATTGAGCGAACTTCCTCCAGGAATTTTGCAATTAACTAACTTGCAATCTTTGAATCTCAGTAACAATAAACTGAGCGAACTCCCTCCAGAAATTTTGCAATTAACTAACCTGCAATCTTTGAATCTCAGCAACAATCAACTGACCCAACTCCCTTCAGCAGTTTTACAATTGTTCGCCCTTGAATCTCTCGACATTAGTGGAAATCAACTCAGTGAAATTCCTCCAGGAATTTTGCGACTGACTAACCTGCAATCTTTGAATCTTAGCAAGAATCCCCTGGATCAGTTCCCTTTAGAAATACAAAAATATTTTGCTAACCCTTCACAAGCCGCAATAAAAATTCCTCAATACTATCTTCAGATACTAGAACAAGAAACAGATCGCTTGTACGAAGCAAAACTATTGATTGTCGGTGAAGGTGGAGCGGGAAAAACCAGCCTTGCGAAAAAGATTGAGAATGAAAATTACGAGTTAGATGGGGCTGAAAAATCAACCGAAGGGATCGATATTATCCAATTCAAATTTCCTTTCCAAAATGACAAGGAGTTTCGCATTAATATTTGGGACTTTGGCGGGCAAGAAATTTATCACACTACGCATCAGTTTTTCTTGACAAAGCGCTCCCTTTATATTTTAGTATCGGACGATCGCAAGGAAGATACAGACTTCGATTACTGGTTACGTGCTGTCGATCTCCTGACGGAAAGCAGTCCAATACTTATCATTAAAAATGAAAAACAAAATCGCAAGCGAGAAATTAACGAACGACAACTTCGAGGTGAGTTTCCTAATCTCGAAAAAGTTTTGGATACTAACTTAGCTGACAATCGCGGTCTCCCTGAAATCAAACAAGCTATACAACATTACATCACTACCTTACCTCATGTGGGTGACGAACTGCCCAAAACTTGGATTAAGGTTCGCAAAGTTCTAGAGACGGATTCCCGCGACTATATCACCTTAGACGAATATTTCCGAATCTGCGAAGAGAATGGTTTTACTCGCCGCGAAGATGCACTTCAGCTTAGCGAGTACCTACACGATATTGGCGTTTTTCTTCATTTTCAAAAAGATAGCGTTCTTCGCAAAACTGTTATTCTCAAGTCCACTTGGGTGACGGATGCCGTTTACCTTGTTCTAGACAACCCGAAAGTGATTCAAAATTCAGGAAGATTCAGCGAAGACGATCTAAGTAAAATTTGGCATGAAGACCGATATTTTACGGCGATCGGCGAACTGTTGCGGTTGATGATTAACTTCAAACTTTGCTACAAAATTCCCCGCGATACTCGTAACAATAGTCCCGATCGAGATCGTCGCGATCGCTACATCGTACCGCAACGTCTCGATGCCGATCGACCTGATTATTCTTGGGACGAAACTGATAATTTACTGTTGCGTTATACCTACGAGTTTATGCCTAAAGGCATTATTACACGCTTTATCGTCGAAATGCACAGTTGGATCGAAGGTCAAAGCTGCGTCTGGAAAACGGGTGTCGTTCTTTCTAAAGATGGATCGCGGGCTGAGGTTATCGAATTTTACCATCTTCGGCAAATTCGCATCCGTGTCAGTGGAAATCGTTGCCGCGATCTCCTCACCACTATCCGCCATGAATTCGATAAAATTCATAGCAGTTACGATCGCCTGACAGATAAGATGCAGACGCTGGTTCCCTGCAACTGCAAAACTTGCAAAGGTAGTCAAGATCCGTATTTCTATCCGTTCGACAAACTACAAGAACGTCTCGCAAATGGAAAAGAGACGATCGAGTGTGGCAATCCACCTTACCATGATGTTAGCGTTTCCAGGTTGATCGATGATATAAATAAAGGTAGCCGCCATTCCTCCAAGTCTATGTCAGATTCAGGTAAGTACCGATTTGAAAACCCCGGAGTCGTTCAGATTACCGAGAACAATTACGGGCAAGTCATCGGCGAACAGCATAACTACGCCGACGACCCCCTGCTGAAAAAGTCTGTCGCCGAGATTTGCCAAATCCTCAAAAACTTGCACGATGCAAATCCTCGCGTCACCGACGCACAAGCCCGAGAAATCGTCGAAGTTGAATTTGAAGAGGTCAGTACCAGCAAACCCAAAAAGTGGGAAATGTTGAGACGAAATCTCCTCAACCCGGAACGCTGGTTTAATGGCGGTAAAGCTGCTTTGTTGAAAGCGGCCGAACATTTGTTAGAAGACAACCTCTGGGGGAAAACGGCGGTGGCGTTTCTGGAAGGAGTCGCCGAAGAAGAGGAACTCGAGGACAGTTAACCGCGATCGCGGGGGTGGGTACAACCCATCAGCGACAAAAATGGTTCTTCTCAGCTTGCGAAACTATCTCGCTGCTGTGGAAATCGTTCGTACTGGCCGAGAATGGCTACTCTTGCAAATGTGGCAGGAGTCGAATTGGCGGGAGACGATTTTGTTTTATACTGCACTATGGAGGGTGTGTTGCTACTCTTCTCTCGCGCAGAGACTTGTAAACTGTAACTGCAACCACAGATCTGCAACCACAGATAAATAGGATGAACTCAGATAATTTTGGGTTCAAAGTGTTACGTTTCCCCTCGTTCTTCTGGCTCTGCCAGGAAACGCAATTACCGAGGCTCTGCCTCGTGTAGAATGGAGGCGGAGCCTCCACAGTTCGTTGCACCCCAGAGGAATGCAACAAGGGAACATCTTGACTAAAAAAAACCTGCGTATATCCCAATTCATCTTCCAGTAAGATACAATTTTCTCCGACAACTCATCCGTGTTTATCCCATTTATCTGTGGTTGCAGTGTGCTAGGATAAAGAAAATTGAGGTTCGTACAATGTCAGTCCGTCAACGACGTTATCCCAAAGAAGAATTAGCTAGGCGCGGACAAGAACTCTATGAGTCTAGGATTCGGCAGCAAGTCGAAGCAGGGAGTCAAGGGAAAATAGTCGCGATCGACATTGAAACTGGAGAATTTGAGGTCGGTGAGACTGTCATAGCTGCCACCGATCGTCTCTTTGCGCGTTATCCCAATGCACAGCCTTGGACAATTCGGATCGGACATCGCACCGTTTATCATTTTGGATCCCGAAGTTTGTGCTAAAATAATAAAACACTCTACATTTTCCCTCAATGCTGGCTGTTTCCTCTTGCCCCATCGACTTGCGAAAAATCGAACTTCAACCCGGTCAAACCCTGGTACTATCAGAGATTGATTGGTTGGAGTTCGAGCGGATCGAAGCTGCATTTGGCGATCGATCGCGATCGCGTTTTGCCTACGTCGGCGGGAGATTAGAACTGCGAATGCCTTCACCCGAACATGAGAAGATAAAACGTTTCATTGGCATTATGGTAGAGATTTGGCTCGATGCCATGGGGTGGGAATGGGAACCCTACGGTTCGACAACCTTTAAGCATCAAAATAGCCAAGTCGCTATCGAACCTGACGATTGTTTTTACGTGCAAAATGCAGCCCGAATGATGGGTTTGCGTCGAGTCGATCCGAACATCGATCCGCCACCAGATTTGGCGATCGAGGTCGATATTACCTCACCAACCCGCTTAGAAGCCTACGCTCGATTGGGCGTACCGGAGTTGTGGCGCTACCGCGATGGTATCATAGAAATATGGCAGTTGCGGCAAGGAAAATACGAGCAATGCCAACACAGTGGCGTGTTACCTGGAATACCCGTATTGGCAGCTACGTCCGAATTTTTGCCCCGTTTGCAGTCGGAGTCATCGAGTCGTTTGAAGCGGGAGTTTCAACAGTGGGTTCGCGATCGGCTAGAGCATTGATTCAATTTTTTATTGTTCTTCTAAAATGTGTTTTCTTAGTTGTTCTAACACTGGAGCCACCTTTAACTTAACTTTAGCATGATACTCCAACTGTCCGATGACAATTTCGGCAGTCAAGTCAGCCAAACATTCGTTAGTGACGTAGAGAACGTCATTACTCTCGTCGGTGTAGTCGCGCACGAACTTACCGATATCGCTATTGTAGCTCATGCGATCGACAGTCTCGTTAAAAATTTCCGCTCCCTTGCCTTTCATTCCATGACAGATAAACGTCACAAAAAAAACGTACTGCGATCGATCTTCTGGTAGTAAACCAGAAATATCTCTCACAGTGATACAGGTATCACAAGGATAAACCTGACCCGTATCTTGATTTGTGACTTTGCTTAAGAAGTAAGCAACCTCCCGATCCCATCCGAGGTCGTAGCCTCGATCGGCTAGTTCGGATAAAAGTTGCTCCCAAAAGTTGTCCACAATCGACGATTAGCTCCTACGCAGATACACTATAAATTCAAACCTGAAAATAGATTGGGTTCAATTTCTTCCAGGTCTCTGTTCGTAAAGCAGTAACGCGGAGCTTGTTTATTGTTAAGAGAACGGATTTTTTTAGGTAACGAAGGTTTTGGAAGCATTTTAGGTTTAAGTTGTTGAAGTTGACTATCGTCTAAGAGATAACCTGTATTCCTTGTCGGATCGTTTGAAGGACGTATTTTAGGTAAAGGTTTTGACGGACGATCGCGGTACAGACATCGATCGTTATCCCACTGAAGTGGCGAGACTCGCCTCTCTAATTGAGGTGGCGAAACTTGTCCCTCTAAAGGAATATTTTTTAGAATGCGTGTTGTACTCATAGCGTTCAAATGACTTGCAAGTGACAAGCCACTAGAGGTTCGATTGTCAGGTGGGAACCAGTGACAGTCCATCTCGGCGAGACGTTACTGGTACGTTTCTATCCTTCTATCTGGTAAAGACAGGGATTTTTACGGGAAATGCCCGATATTGTTACAAAAGTTTACATTTAGAGTCTGATGGATCCCCCTCCTACCCCCCATGTCACCCTCAAGCCAGCAGAATGTTCCCAAATGTTAACAATTACGCATTAACCAGACTTGATATTTTAGGCAACTTGGGATCGGAGTCAGCATCGATTGTTCTGACGTATTTAGGCAAGCGATTGTTTCGATTTACAAAAGTATTGAATTGTTTGCCTTGACCCCTTCCATGCTTAGTTTCTTGGGGTGAGCGATCGATGTCAAGTTCGTTATCAGAAAAGGGTTGAAACTCTACTAAAAGTTTCGTTAATTGAGGACGCTTGGAAGTACCTAAACGTTCGTAATCAGGAAAAAACTTTTGAACGATGTTAGAAATGTGCTTGCGAACAGTTGCTTTTGAAATAAACAAACTACCAGCAATTTCACTATCGATTTTTCCACGATAGAACGCTTCTAAAATTTCCTTTTGTCTTTTTGACAACTTTTCAAAGATTTCAAAAAAATCGTCTCTGTTCATAGGAGTCTACAGTCAATTCACTCGATTCACTTGCTTGTATCCGGGATTTGAGCCATAAATTCACATTTGTGTAAGGCTTTCTCTAGCGTTCACAAATGGGAAACGCAGAAGGTTCTACATTTGTGAATAGACTCAAGACCGGAATCGATCTTACAGTGATTATGTCAGAGTTTTCCTGTTCCAGGTTGCAGCTGGAAACAGGACGGGATACTTAAGCGCTAACCCAGTACCCAACCTATGATTGTACCCAAAAAAGCGAAAAGCAACAAGTTCCTCGATCGTCCCGCGATCGACATTCCCCTAGAGTTCCGCGATCGCCTCTGGACACCCGAACTCCTGACGATCGCGCGAAAAGCCTTACAGGAGAATAGTTTTGTCTACCTGCAAGACTTACCGCCTGATTTCCCATGGATCGGCTACACTCAACAGCTTACCGAATCGCTACTGATGCCGCAAGACAATGGCAAGTATATATACGACGTTCGCTTGGTAGCGGGAAACGAGAACCGTTCCGACTCTACTAGCCAAAACGAACTCCTTCCGCATACGGAGGCGGCGTATTTGGAAACACCACCTAAGCATTTAGCTTTGTGGTGCGATCGTCCGGCTGCGTGTGGAGGTGGAATTACTCAACTTCTCGATGGCAACGATCTGTTCCAATGGGAGTTTTCCGCCGCCGAACAACAACAGCTAACCCAACGCCTGTACCAGTATAGCTCCAAAGATGGGTCTCGTAAAGCGATCGCCCCCATCGTCAAACTTTCGCCATGGGGACAGCCGCAGCTACGCTTTTCTTACAACATTCTAATACACGGCGATCCCTCACCCGAACTCGATGCGGAAACTCATGCCTGCGATCTGTTCTTGAAAACGATTTGCGATCGCATTCGGGATCGTTTTGAGGCGTATTGTAACCTAATTCGCTTGCAACAGCATTCTTTATTGATTGTTGACAATCGCCGGATGCTGCATTCGCGCACAAAATATGCCGATCGCGATCGACATTTGCAACGGATCTGGTTGATGTAAATCCATTCAGTGGTGGGATAAGTTTCCCACCCCGATCGATACTTTAGCAACGACTCGCAGTTTTGGCGAGTTGAGGGGATTTTATTGTCAATTTGAGGGTCGAAACCATGCAAAAAATAATCTCGATCGCGGCAATTTCAACAATGGCGATCGCGGCTGTCGTCACAACTTACCAACTCGAGGCGATCGCGCATCACAACTCCTGGCACGATCTGAAGACAAAAGAGGAAGAATGCGATGACGAAGGTAACTCCATCGTCTGTCCTCATGGTGCTTCTACGCCGAAAGCCGTATCGACATCTTAGCCGTTTTGATGCCGAAAGCGATCGCATTCGGAGACAAACTGTTGGGGAAGTTGGGGAGACGCACCCCAGTGTAGATGCAAGTAAGAAGCATGAACGCGATGCACTGTCCAACCTTCTGTAAAGGGTGCGGACAATTTCCCTAACTTCTCCAGTTGAAATAGGGGACGATCGCTTGTAGAGTCTAGGTGCGATCGATGAAATTCATGTCCCCAAACTGTACTTCCCTGTGGCAACATCGGACTCTGTCGCAAAGCCACCGCGCGGCGATATCCTAATGTCAGCTTTGCTCCCATTGTCGCCACTGTTGGCAATATCCCCACCATCGATCGCGCCTTGTTTTCCAAATCGACAATAGTTTGGGAGAGATACATCAATCCCCCACACTCGGCGTAGGTTGGCATCTCAGAGACGATGGCGTTGCGAACGGCATCTAGCATGGGAAAATTGTCTGCAAGTTCGGACGCAAAGACTTCAGGAAATCCACCCCCAAAATACAATCCGCAAGTGTCCGGCGGTAGGTTAGCATCGCTTAAAGGACTCCAGAAGACCAACTCGGCTCCGCAGCGTTCTAACCAGTCTAAGTTATCCTGGTAGTAAAAATTGAAGGCGCGATCGCGAGCAATGGCAATTTTAGGTAATGGGTAATGGGTGATAGGTAATTGGCGATCGGCGATGGGTAATTTCGATGCCTGTACCGACAGCATGGGTAAGAATTTCTCCCAGCTGAAGCTAGTTTTCCCCAGTTCGACCAGGCGATCGAGAATGCCATCAAGTTCGGGAAGTTCGTCGGTGGGAACTAACCCTAAATGACGATCGCGAATTTGGATCTCGTCATGGCGGCGAAACACGCCGAGTATGGGAATTGAATGGGGTTCGATCGCGTTTTGCAACAGTTCTAAATGGCGATCGCTTCCGACTCGGTTTAACACCACTCCTGCCAATTTGACATCGCGATCGAGATCTCGATATCCGCAAGCAATGGCGGCGATCGACCCCGATAACCGCGAACAGTCTAGCACTAAAACAACGGGCAACTTCAGCAGGCGAGAAATATGCGCGGTACTAGCAAAATCTGCCACTCCCGAATTCCGAACTCCGAACTCTGAATTCAATTCCACTCCATCAAATAACCCCATCACTCCCTCGACGATCGCGCAGTCCGCACTTTGAGAATGGCGATGGAAACTGTCCCGGACGTACTGTTCGCAGGTTAAAATCGGATCGAGGTTGTAACAGGGGCGATCGGTGATATACTGATGGAACATCGGATCGATATAGTCCGGCCCCACTTTAAATGACTGCACCGCCATGGCACGATGGCGCAGCGAGGCTAATAACGCGATCGTCACAGTTGTTTTTCCGACTCCGCTTCGTTCTCCAGCAATGACGATCGACATGGTAATAGGGAATTAGGGGATTGGGGGATTAGGGGATTAGGGAGAGGGGGAGACAAGGGGACAAGGAGAGGGGGAGAAATTAATATTTATCCTTCATCCTTTCTATCCTCCTTCATCCCTCATACAGATTAAAATCTATATGGGGTTGACAAAATCATCCACATACCGTACAGTTATATATGGAGCAGCTTAACGCGGCTCCATCCTACACCCCTAAAAGCGATTAACGGTTACAAGCCCGTTCGCCGTTCTCGACGGACGATCGAACGGGCTTTTCTAGAGTTGATTGACGAAGCGAAGCATTTACCCAACACCGTCAAGGGCGTGAAACGGGGGGAAGCTATCGGTTTATGCCCGGGATCTGGAACTAGCGACTGACGATCGACCCGCCGGGCCGATCGCGTTGCCTTGGCGACAGCGAGATCGAGGCAAAACGGAGAGGGAGGGATTCGAACCCTCGGTACGGACTTTCGAACCGTACAACAGATTAGCAATCTGCCGCTTTCAACCGCTCAGCCACCTCTCCAGGGTGACGGCTACCTATCATAACACACAATTTCAGCGATCGCCATGGCTTAAATAAACTTTATAATCAGAATCAGGTCGTGTTTTGAGGTCGGTTGGATCCATCACTGTTGGGAACGAGGATTATGGTATTAGATCGCAAGCGCGTCGCGTTAATTTCCGTGCACGGAGACCCGGCCATCGAGATCGGTAAAGAGGAAGCCGGGGGGCAAAACGTCTACGTTCGTCACGTGGGGGAAGCCCTGGCCCGCCTGGGATGGCAAGTGGATATGTTCTCCCGCAAGACGGATCCCGAAGATGCGACGATCGTCGAACATTCGCCCCAGTGTCGGACGATCCGGCTGACGGCGGGGCCTGAAGCCTTTATTCCTCGCGACGAACTGTTCGATCGCCTGCCGGAATTTGTCGAACAGTTCCAGGCATTTCAAGTCAAAGAAAGGATCGAGTATCCCATCGTTCATACCAACTACTGGCTGTCGTCTTGGGTGGGAATGGAACTCAAACGCCAGCAACCGCAGATCCGGCAAGTTCACACCCATCACTCGTTAGGGGCGGTAAAATATAAGGCAGTTCGCGATCGTCCCCCCATTGCCGACACCCGTTTAGAAACAGAGAAACGCTGCATCGAAACGGCCGACTGCGTTATCGCCACCAGTCCCCAAGAAGAAGAAGATATGCGATCGCTGGTTACAAAAAAGGGCAATATTAAAATTATCCCCTGCGGTACAGATGTCGATCGCTTCGGTTCCATTTCTCAAACCGAGGCCCGCCAAAGGTTAGGGTTCGATCCCGATGACAAAATCGCCTTTTACGTGGGACGTTTCGATCGACGCAAGGGTATCGAAACCCTGGTTCGGGCTGCGGCCGAATGTAAAACTCGCGCCACCGGGCAACTAAAATTGATTATCGGTGGGGGATCGCGTCCCGACAAAGCCGACGGTCGCGAACGCCGACGCATCGAAGGCATCGTCGAAGAGTTAGAATTGGGAGACATCGCCTCTTTTCCGGGGCGCATTTCCGATGCCGATCTTCCCGCCTATTTCGCCGCCGCCGATGTTTGCGTGTTACCCAGTCACTACGAACCCTTCGGCTTGGTGCCCCTCGAGGCTATGGCTTGCTGGACTCCGGTAATTGCCAGTAAAGTAGGAGGGTTGCAGTACAGTGTCGTCCACGAAGCCACCGGACTTTTAGTACCGCCGAAGGATGCGGCCGGCTTTGCCAAGGCCCTCGATCGCGTTTTAGGGGATTCGCAATGGCGCGATCGCTTGGGGAAAGCGGCCCGATCGCGGGTTGAGAATGAGTTTAGCTGGACGAGCGTGGCCGGTCAACTGGCAGAGTTGTACGAGACATTGTTGTAGACTGCTATTGGCGCAAGGCACGATGTTGAGCCGAACTGAGTTCTCGAATCCCTTTTTCGGCCAGATCGAGAATGCGATCGAGAGTGGGACGATCGAAACTTTTGGACTCGGCCGTGCCTTGCAATTCCACTAGGCGTAACGACCCGTCCATCACCACGTTAAAATCGACTTCGGCGGCTACATCTTCTTGATATTGTAAATCTAAAAAGGGCTCGCCTTCTAAAAGACCCACCGAGACCGCCGCGACGGAGTTGACCAAGGGCGATCGTTCCAATTCCCCGGCTTCTAAGAGTTTCAAAACCGCATCGGCCAGGGCCACGTACCCCCCCGTAATCGCAGTAGTACGGGTTCCTGCGTCCGCTTGCAGCACGTCCGCATCCACAATTATCGTTCGCTCCTCCAATGCGGTAAAATCGAGACACGATCGCAAACTGCGGCCGATCAGACGTTGAATTTCTTGCGTCCGTCCCGACAGTTTCATCAGTTCGCGGCGTTGGCGTTGGGGCGTGGCCCCTGGCAGCATTCGATATTCCGCCGTCAGCCAGCCGCGACCGCTATCTTGTAAAAATTTGGGGACTCCCGGTTCCACTGTCACTGTACACAACACTCGCGTATTGCCGCAACAGGCGAGAATAGAACTGGTGGCGAAGCTGGTAAAATCAACTTGAAAGCTGACGGGGCGCAGTTGGTCGGGTTGGCGATCGTCGGGACGTTGCCAGGGCATAGGATTTGCGTGCAGAACTTTAAGGACGGTAGATGCGAGCGACAGAGCGATCGCGCTGTACCAATACCACTAAGTCTACCGTTTCTTGGCAGGGGGTTCGACCCTTTTCCACTAACGGTCGCACAAATAAATCGGGATGTAAAGATTTCCAAAAATAGTTGACAAACTCATCGATTTGAGCGTCGCTCATTCCCGACTTGCCTTGGGCTTTCATTTGTCGTTCGGCTTGCTTGCGCCATTCTTTGGACAGACGATAGTCTTCGGGATAGAGTACCATCAGGCGATCGAGGCGATCCCACAAGGGAAGATACGAATGCAGGCGATCGTTGCAGTCGCGGGCGAAGGCTTTATCCGCGTCGGTGACAATGGGATCGGGGGCGGTATCGAAAACCTCGGGAGAGACGGGACGCGCCCCCACAAACCAGCCTTCAAACAGGATAACATCAATGTTGGCGACAGGTTCGGGAGTGGCCCGATCGCCCTGTCCTTGATGCAATGACTTGTCAAACCGGGGGAGATCGGCCGGTTCGCCATTGCGGAGGCGATCGAGAACGGCGATCCCCAAGTCGATATCGTGGGTTCCCGGCGGCCCCCGCCACACCAAGCGCGGATCGACAGTTTGCAAGGCAGCGCGATCGGCGTAGGTTTTATAAATATCGTCGATGGAAAGGCTGGCGGTGCGACAATTAATAGCAGCTAAAATCTCTGTTAAAATTTGCGTCAGCGTGGTTTTACCTGTCCCTTGACCGCCTAAAATCCCTTGAATGAGGGGACGATCGCCTCGAGTTCGCAGATCGGCTA
>CAKZKB010000051.1 GCA_937121005.1 uncultured cyanobacterium
TGTGGAACTCGACGACAACGAATCTTTTAATTTCGAGCAGTATAAAACGCTGCTATCGGATAAAACCAAATTAGTCAGCGTCGTTCACGTTTCTAATACCCTCGGCTGCATCAACTCGGTGAAAGAAATCGCCACATTGGCTCGCGATCGCGGTACGAAAGTGTTAATCGACGCTTGCCAAAGCATCCCGCATTTACCCGTAGACGTGCAAGAGATTGGCTGCGATTGGTTGGTGGCTTCCGGTCATAAAATGTGCGCCCCGACGGGGATCGGTTTCTTGTATGGCAAGCTGGATTTGCTGCGACAAATGCCGCCTTTTCTCGGTGGTGGCGAAATGATTGCCGACGTATTTTTAGATAAGTCTACTTACGCCGACGTTCCCCACAAATTTGAAGCGGGAACTCCTGCCATTGGCGAAGCGATCGCCTTGGGTGCAGCCGTAGACTATCTTAGCAGCATCGGTATGGAGAATATCGCCAACTACGAACACGAACTCAGTGCCTATTTGCTCGAGCGGTTGGCGACGCTTCCAGAAGTTCGGGTTTACGGGCCGAAATTGGCTAAAGATCGGGCAGCTTTGGCTTCGTTTACCACTGGAGAAGTACACCCCCACGACTTATCAACTATCCTCGATCGCGCTGGCGTTGCCATTCGCGCCGGACACCATTGCACCCAACCCTTGCACCGTATTCTCAAAGCGCAGTCTACCGCTCGCGCCAGCCTGTATTTTTATAATACTCGTGAGGACATTGACATTTTTGTTGCTGCCTTAAAAGAGGCGATCGAGTTTTTCGGGAGCATTTTTGGGTGACAACAGTTAAAGCCCGGTTTCTCGAGTAGGAGTTACAATTGTGGCGGAATCCCATAATCGCGATCGCGGCGATAGTCCCGTAAAATGCGATCGTGGTCGAAACATAAATTTTGGGGAAGCTGCCACAAATCGAATATCTGGAAGTGCTGAGCATCGTCTCCCGCTTGCGGTTCTCCTGTTGCTGTCGCCACGAACACCACGCTGAGGGTGTGCTGGCGCGGATCCCGATTCGGATCGGAATAGACGTGGAACTGTTTGACGAGCTCGACTTCTAACCCCGTTTCTTCCTGCGCTTCGCGGATCGCTGCGGTTTCTACTGACTCGCCGTAGTCTACAAACCCGCCGGGAAGCGCCCAGCCTAAAGGCGGATTTTTGCGCTCGATTAAAATAATCGGCCGGCTGGGGCGATCGACCAGTTCGATAATAATATCGACAGTGGGGGTGGGGTTGCGATAAGCCATTTCAACGAGCAACGAACAACGAACAACGAACAACGAGCAATACCTCTGACGCTCAGCCGGAGGCTTGTATCCACGATCTTCTCGATCGTACCAATTTTAGATGTTAATGTAACAGATCTTACCACAGGCGCAAATGGTAAATGCCATATTTGTATCTTAAGAATGATAAAAGAGAAAAAACGATCGCGCTGTGATACAGTCAAACACAGAGGCGATCGCGCGGCGCGATCGTCCCCCTTGGCGCGGGGGAAGTCGCAAGCGCGAATTTCCTCAAAGCACGACGATCGATTATGGAATTACTATGTCTTTTCAGCGAGCAAGTGGAATTTTACTGCATCCAACCTCCTTACCCAGTCCGTTTGGGATTGGCGATCTCGGCCCCGAAGCCTATCGCTTCATCGATTTTCTAGTCGATACGCGCCAGCAATTGTGGCAAATTTTACCCCTCGGCCCGACAGGGTATGGTAACTCTCCCTACCTGTGCTACTCTTCTATGGCGGGCAACCATCTCCTCATTAGTTTAGAACGGTTGCGCGATGACGGATTGCTATCCCAAGAAGACTTAGATGGCGCTCCCGATTTTTCCGCAGATACGGTAGACTTCGATCGCGTCAAAGAGTTTAAGTTACCGTTACTCAAACAGTCTTGCGAGAACTTTAAAGATCGCGCCACTCCCGAACAGCAATACGAATTTCAAAACTTTTGCGATCGCGTTTCTGTCTGGCTCGATGACTACGCGCTTTACATGGCCTTAAAAGATGCCAACGAAGATAAAAGCTGGTACGATTGGCCCGACAGCATTTCTAAGCGCGAACCCGAGGCGATGGAACAGTGGAAGCGGCGACTCTCGAAAGAGATTTACTATCACAAATACCTGCAATTTGAGTTTGCTCGCCAGTGGTTCGACCTGAAGCGCTACGCCAACGATCGCCGCATTCAAATCTTCGGCGATGTCGCTTTTTACGTGGCTCACGATAGTGCGGATGTTTGGGCGCACCCGGATATTTTTTGCCTCGATCGCGAAACCGGACAACCCGAATTAATGGCTGGCGTTCCTCCAGATTACTTCAGCGCCACCGGACAACTTTGGGGCAATCCCGTCTTCAATTGGGAAGTCTTAAAAGAGCGCAATTTCGATTGGTGGGTGCAGCGTCTCAGCACCGTTCTCGACTATATGGATTTGGTGCGAATCGACCATTTTCGCGGCTTTCAAGCCTATTGGGCCGTTCCCGGTGGCGAAGAAACTGCCATGGCTGGAGAGTGGATCGAAGCACCAGGAGTAGAACTGTTTCAAGTGGTAGCAGATAAACTCGGAAAACTGCCGATCGTCGCCGAAGACTTAGGGATTATTACCCCAGAAGTGGAGGCTTTGCGCGATAAATTCGAGTTTCCGGGGATGAAGATTTTGCACTTTGCCTTCGATGGCAACCGAGACAATTTCTATCTGCCCTTTAACTACAACTCTCCTAACTGGGTTGTCTATACTGGAACCCACGACAACAATACCACAGTGGGCTGGTTTAACGAAATTGACGACGATACCAAGTGGCGGATCGGAACCTATATTGGTAACTTTGATGCCAATGAAATTCACTGGGAAATGATTCGCCTGGCGTTAGGAACCGTTGCCAATCAAGCTATTTTTCCTTTACAAGATGCCCTGGGATTGGGAGGAGAAGCGCGGATGAATTTACCGAGTGCGGCGCAAGGGAACTGGGGTTGGCGCTACCATCCCGAACAACTTACGGGTGAAATTCGCGATCGCTTGCGAAATCTCACTGAAACTTACGGTCGCCATCCGCGTTAATTCTTGACAGTCATGGTTTCCCCAAACGCTTCCGGTTTTCCTATTCGTTTGTTTTTGTTAATTGGGGTCGGCGTACCGGCCCTATTTGTGGTTATCGGCTCGCTCATGTTACTCTTTTGGGGTAGCGTGACGGAGTTAGACTGTCGGCGGATCGAGTCGCAACAAATTAAGTGCGATCGCTACCACCGCCAAGGTGGTTTAATGACTGTTGGCGAAACAACAATGGCGATCGGAACGTTACAGGGGGCTAAAGTTGGACGACAAGAATATACGGATTCCGATCGGCGATCGTACACTGCTTATAACATTTTGTTGGTCGTCGATGGCGAAGAAGTTCCCTTGACTCAAACCCATACTTCGGACTATTGGGGACGCAAAGCGGCGGTTGACGAGATCGAGAACTTTCTCGCCGACGAGTCGCGATCGTCCCTGAGTATCCGCGAGGATTTTCGATTGAATTCGTTTATCCTCGGCGGTATTTTTGTTGTTCTGGGAACGGTTGTCGGCGGTATTTTCTTGGCGGTGGGGTTGAACTTGCGGTAGAATAGTTACGGTATTTGTAGGGGCGCTTCGCTTCACTCCAAATTAACATGAGTTCGACTTGACAACCAAGGGTCGATCGACAATAATAACTGACAACGAACCAAATTATCGATTGGCTGGCCGTGAGGGCGATCGATTCGCTCTTCCCAGTACCTCGGATCGATCTCAAGTTCGTGCTTTATACGATCTCTAGGCGCAATCGTCCGCTTTTTTTCTTAAACCATGAACGAGCCTACACGAAAACCGCGTATTTTAATTATCTGTACCCACTTCCATCAAGATCGTTCTTACAAGCGAGAAAAAATTACGCTGCAAACCATGGCCGGATTGCACGTTGCTTCGACGATCGACACTCAAAAGTACGATATCAAATTATATCACGAAAGTTACCACGGCCCCTACGATATTACCCGACCGGACGATGCCGATTTAGTCTTTTTAACAGGCTTGCAAAAAGACTTCGATCGAATGCGCCAACTATCCTATATTTTCCAAAAGCGGGGAGCTTTCGTGGTTGGCGGCGGCAACATTTGTACTCTATTTCCAGAATTTGCTACAGAATTTTTCAATGTGGTTAGTGCGAGAGGAGTCGAGTGCACGGTAGAAATATTGCGCGATTTTGAGGCGGGAAAATTGAAGCGAATTTATCGTTCTCCTCAAATTCAAGTCAGCAACTATACTGTTAAGTACGAGCTTTTAGCAGATAATGGGATTCATCCTGCGGGCCATTTTGTTGAAGCCTCTCGCGGGTGTAATTTTAAATGCGACTTTTGCGTAATTCCCGCAGAAGGAGCCAATCATGCCACCTATCGCATCGATACCGTTGTTCGATCCATCGAGCGAGCTATTTCCACAAGTCCCAAACTGAGCATACGGCGACTTTTTTCCAATATCTTCTTTATTGATAATAACTTTTCCAACAACTTGCCATATATGGCAGAGTTATGCTCTTACCTCAAACAATCCCCAAAAGTTAAGGTTTGGGGTGCGTTGATTACCCAGAATATGCTTCGCAAACGAGATATTATTGCTAACATGGCGCGATCGAAGTGCCGAATTCTGTTTACGGGTATTGAGTCTTTTGATAACAATTTCCTAGATCGCCATAACAAGAAGCAGAATACTATCAACATTGATAGCGTCCTAGATGATATTCGCTTTGCTCAAAAACAAGGAATTGTCATCACCTATCCCTATATGTTCGATCCGCGCGTTTCTTCTGTCGCAGACATGAAGAAAGAAATTGAAATGCTCGTCGATCTCGACGATCTGACATTTCCTCTGTTCTTGACAACCGTATCGCCATTAGTCGGAACAAAATTATTTTGGGAAAGCGCCCAAAAGGGCGAACTTTTACCAAACTTACGATTGCGAGATCTGGACGGGCAAACGCTAGCTTATCGCCATACCATCGACTCTCAGCAGGCTTACAGTGAATTTTTTACCCTGCTTTTCCGAAATATTATGAAGTTAGTCGATCGCAAAAAGCTAGTCTGGAATCTGTTGAAAAAAACCTGGAATATGGGGTGGAATCATCCCGTATCCATGTATTCGTTTTATACCAGTAGCTTCACTTATATTAACGAGACCAAAAATTGCTCTCCAGAAGTTATCAGGAACTACATTGGCGGTAAAGATGTCCTCGATCCTCAGTACGATCGCTATCCTGATGATATTACGCCATCCGACAAAGCTCGATATTTCGATCCCATCGAAATTACGGATGCGAACGGCGATCTCTGTTCGTGGTTGAAACGCTACAAACCTACTTTAACGTAAGTTCGACAAAAATCAGCCCCCGAAACCCTGACAGGCTGTTGGCAATAAGGGCTGATGAGTTGAGAAAACAGAGCGGCGGAGTACCTCACAGCCACCCCTCTCGCGTCATGGGTAAATTCCACTGGCGTTCGGCTTTGGGACGCAGTAACATTTGCTGAACGCCGATGTCATAACGATCGAAAGCAACGGACATTCCCACGAGATACAACAGCCAAAGATTCGCCATGCGATCGCCCAACAATTCAGCACCGCGCTCCATATTTGTCTCTAGCAATTTTGCCCACGCTGCGAAGGTTTTCGCATAGTGAGGTCGCCAATTGTCAACATCGACCACTTCCCAACCGGCTTTCTCTGATTCCATCAAATAGGTAGATACGAGGGGAAGTTCGACATCTTCGGAAACGTAGCGCTGGGTAAACCGATAGCTGAGACTATCGGGTTTGTCATCAATATGACTGGTCATCCCGTGATTGAGAAACAAACCACCGGGTTTTAGACACCGCAAGACGGATTTAAAGTAGTCTGAATAGTTATCGCGTCCGACGTGCTCGACCATGCCGATACTGGCAATTTTATCAAAGGTAGGAACGGTGGGCAAATCGCGATAGTCGAGTAGTTTAAATGTCAGGCGATCGCCCAATCCTTTTTCTTCCAGGGTACGACAACAGTATTCGTATTGCTTTTGTGCTAGGGTGATACCATATCCTTTGACATCATATTTTTCCACTGCCCAAACTAGCAAAGAACCCCAACCACAACCAATATCCAGGAAGGTTTCTCCCGATCGCAAGCGCAGTTTGCGACAGATGCGATCGAGTTTTGCTTCCTGCGCCTCTTTCAAACTCATGTCTTCCTTGGCAAAGTAAGCGCAGGTGTAAACCATAAGAGGGTCGAGATACAAACTAAAGAAATCGTTACCGCGATCGTAGTGATATTGAACCGTTTGTAAATCGCGCTCTTTCGTATGCTTAGAAAGATGATTCCAACCCATTTCTACGGACAAAGATTCTTCAAGATCGGGAAGTTGCCATGCTTCCCACAGTGTTTTTACGGCTCGAATTCCGCCAACTTCAATCTCATCGAAGCGATCCAGGCATTTAAGATCGGCAATCTTACCGAAAAGATCTAAATACCCCCGTAGATATGCCTCTACTAATACCAACGAGTCGCGCTTGAGAATTAATTGGCGAATCACGCCAGGATGGTGAATTTTGAATGCCATATCCGGCGACTGTTCGGGCTGGCAGTTAGAGAGGGTATCGCTTCCCCAAAATTCGATGGTAAATCCAATAGGAACGGCTGCAACAACTTCGCTTAAAATGCTGCGCAAGGTTGGAGGTAATGGTGAGTAAGACATGGGTCAGTTACCAGTGATGGAAAAGTATTCAATCGAAAAGAACAGTATTTGTAAGCATTCAGTGTCTTTGTAGTAGGAACGTCTTGCTTCCAAATCTACGGCGAGAAACCGGGTTTCTAACCTCGATCGATCCCCCGACGACGTGCGCTTCGGCTTCGCTCGGGGCACTCGGTTAAGCGGTACTGCCTTCAGAATACCCGATCGCATTGTAGCGCGATCGTCCCAGAACGTTGTTCCCAATTTTACCAGGAGCGATCGCGTTTTGCCGCTAGAGACATTATTGCTATAATCTAGAGTAGAGGAAAGCACCCTCGGCTTTCTGTCGTCATCCTTAAGCCAACATCTGATGAGCGTAACAACAGAACCGAAAACCTGGAGCGACGAAGAAGTTGCCCGCAGATGGCTGATGATCTGCCCGCT
>CAKZKB010000052.1 GCA_937121005.1 uncultured cyanobacterium
AGGAAACGGTTGTAGTTCCAACTTACAGGGCGAACGCCTCGCCCTCTTTTTCAATAGACATTCGCGCGAGTCAAGAAACGGTTTTAGCGCGAGTTTGTAGGGTGGGCATTGCCCACCCTACTATTATGTGGGCAAAATGTCGCGATCGAAAATTTCCGTCGGTAATGCCAGCGTACAGCAAGCATTGGGAATATCAACGATACCGCTAATGCGTCCTTCAATGGGAGCGCAACTGAGCAACAAGTAGGCTTGTTCCCCTGTAAAACCGAATTTTTTCAGGTATTCGATCGCGTTCAAACAGGCGCGACGATAGGCAACATGGGCATCGAGATAGTATTGTTGACCCGTATGTTCGTCAACAGAAATCCCCTCGAACACCAAGTATTCGGAGTAGCGCGGTTCTACGGGGCCGGGTTTGAAAATGGGGTTCACCATCGCATATTTATCCATGCCCCCTTTAATAACATCGACGTGCAAATCGATGTAACCCGACATCTCGATCGCGCCGCAAAAAGAAATCTCACCATCCCCTTGAGAAAAGTGAATGTCTCCCATAGATAGTTTAGCACCATCGACGTACACGGGGAAGTAAATTCGCGAGCCTCTCGACAGGTTTTTAATGTCGCAATTGCCCCCATGTTCGCGCGGGGGAACGGTGCGGGCAGCTTCGGCCGCAACGCGATCGAATTCCGAACCTTTTAGCGACCCTAAAACAGCATAGTCGGGTTCGGGTAAAGCGGCCAAGGGCGGAATTTCTGGCTTCCAAGGCGGGCCGCCGGCGTTACCCGCATCGACCAATTGTTTCTCTCGTCGGTTCCATTCTGCCAGCAGTTCTTTGGAGGGGGCGCAACCAATTAAACCGGGGTGAGTGATGCCTGCAAATCGCACGCCTGGAATGTGGCGAGAACTGGTATAAATGCCTTGCAAATCCCAACAGGCTTTGGCGGCTTCGGGAAAATGGTCGGTCAAGAAACCGCCGCCGTTGTTACGGGCAAAAATTCCGGTGAATCCCCATTCATCCCCTTGTAGCGCCCCGATATCGAGGATATCGACTACGAGAATGTCGCCAGGTTGTACGCCGTTGACGTGAATGGGGCCGCTGAGAACGTGGACAACTTTTAAGTTGACATCGCGCACATCATTGGGGTCGTCGTTATTTTTAATTTGTCCGTCCGTCCAGTCTTTACACTCAATGCGAAAGACATCTCCGGGATTAACCGAAACAACGGCGGGAATATCGGGATGCCAGCGATTGTGTCCCACGAGTTCTTGTTCGCTCATGGGTTTGGTTAAGTCTACCTTAAAAAGGGTTTCCGGCATAAGTTTGTAGAATACCTTGACAGCTAGGGGCATTGTGCCGGACATCGGGCACGATCGCCCCAAATTTAATAAAGTCTTTGACTATCAATGATAATCATTATCGCTATAGATAAAATTGTAACAAAAGTAGCAAAAACAATCTTAAAACATCCAAGCCAATACCCAGCCGCCAACTAAACCCACTCCCGACGCGATCGCCATGGTTTTGAGCGTTTGGCGGCGGTTGTAACCGACGTGGCGCATTGTCATCCAACTTGGCATTCCCGCACCAATACTGAGAACGGCGCTGAGAAATAGTAAGAAAAATTCTAAAGAAATCCCTCCCTGCGTCACTCCCATTAGCAGGGTGATATTAACCAAGCCAGCTAGGGTGAGTCCGGCAAAAAATAAACTCCCCTTCAGCGATCGATATCCCGTATATCCCCATCCTTTTAAGTTGAAAAAAGAAATCATTGCTACGACGATCGCAGGGATAGCTTGCACCCAAACCATCAAGCCACCTGACATCAATGCCATAGGAAGAGAGATGCTGACAAATAGACTGGGAAACCACGTCCAAGCATCATCAAATACCCAAGCTGTGGCAATTACCCAAGCCGCGATCGCGCTTAGAGGTAATAAATAGGCTTGAAACAAGCCGCCAGCAATGGCATAACCGAGAACTAGCGCCCCTAAAGAGGTGCGCGGAAGGCGATCGTAAAAGGCTTTTCCGTGCCAACCCATACGGTAAGCAAAGTCTTCGTCATTATACGCATTCACTTCCGAACTCGTTTCTTCGAGGGGAAGCGGCGGTGTCATGCTAGGCGGTTCTGGTTCTGGAATTTCTGTTTCTAACTCAGTTTCTTGGGTTGGTGGCGGTGTGGGATCTTTCGGTAAAATCGCCCCGGTTAAATCGGCATTGTCTAGAATTGTCCCCGCTAAAATGGCATCGGTTAAATCGGCATCGCGCAGGTTTGCCCCAGTTAAATTAGCCTTGCCAAAATTGACAGCAATTAAACTCGCTCCTTGTAAGTTTGCCCCTTGCAAATCGGCTTTAAATAAATGCGATCGCGCCAAATTTGCCCCCGACAAATCGACCCCCGCCAATTTACCGCGCAAGAAACTCACTCCCGGCAATTGCGCCCCGGAAAGCGATCGTCCTTCTAGGTCGATCCAGGGAAATTTTCGCTTTCCTTCTTGATAGCGATCGAGCAGTTCTGAGACTTCCATTCTCTCATTTTTAAGTGACGAGGTTGACAGTGTGGGTTAGGGGAGATTTAAGTATTCAGGTAATATTGAGAATGCCTGCACCGATACTCGTTGTCAGGGAATGTAATTGAGAGGGCGAAGCATTCGCCTTCTAGTCGATCGAACTTTTTCTCCCTTTTTCGGTGCGAATGCTTAGCCCCTACAGCCTCGTGTAAAATGG
>CAKZKB010000053.1 GCA_937121005.1 uncultured cyanobacterium
CCGTTTCCCCGACATCAAAATCCTTTGGTACTATCCACCGTTTCAGTCGGGTTGGGATTGGATCCCCAAAGACAAAGGGCTGGACGTGGCCGACTACATCGCCGACTACGGGGCCAGTGCCGACGACATTCTGGGGGGTGTCGAATCGAAGCGCGATTTGGGTAGTGACAACAAGTGGCAAGGTAGTGTCAACACCCCTGTAGACGCTCAAAACCCTGAAGTGATGGGGGTTTTGGAAACTGTCCAAAGTGTCCGAGCAATTTTAGACCGAGCTTTGACACATTGGCAGGAGACCCACGAACTGGAAGAACTGCGATCGCGATCGGTGTTGGGCAAGGCGGCGTTTGAGACGCTGGTGGCCGAGGAACGGGCCAAACGCCAGCAGGTTTTGCCCGAGGATGTCGATCGCCTCAAAGACTTGATGGGGTTGGAGAAATCCAAACTCGATTTGCACCGGGTTTTACCACAGTTGGCTGATGCCATTTATTACGATGCTCGTCAAGTGGGTTGCGCTCCTGAATTTATATTCCAAAATCTGCTAGGGGCGATCGCCTCGTTAATCGGGCCGGAAGTGAATTTGAGGGTGGGTAGCCGTCTTACTCCGGCAAGTTTATATTTGGCAAATGTGGCTGAATCTGTACTTGGTAAAACCCAGGCTATGAACCTGGTGTACGAACCTCTGCGACGCTGGCAAGAGTCGGCACGACAAGACTTTGAGGGTCGGGCTGATGAGTTTGAAATCGCGATCGAGCAGTGGCGATCGGAACTCAAAGAAGCCATTAAAAACGGTACTGAACCGCCAGCGAAACCGGAGTTAAACCCGGAACGGAAGTATTTAATGCAGTCATTTTCGATCTGGGCGGTGTTAGCGCGGCTCAAGGAGCAAGCCGAACAAGGTAATGGGTTTGTCCTCGCCCGTGATGAGTTGAAGGCTATTTTTGCGTTCAACCAATTCAGTAAAAATGACACGGAGGGGTTAGAACTAATTATCGAACAATGGGATGGCAATGCACTGTTTCTCGATCGCAAAAATGCGACCGATGGCTTCTATATCCCGGCTTCTCGGATGTCGATCGTCGGTGGCATTCAACCCGGCGTGTATCGTCAAGTGTTCAAAGATCCCGACGATGCTCAAGGTGTACAAGCACGGTTTCTATTTGCTGTAGAAGAGGATCGCTACGATGCCGAGGAAGGTCAGTTTTGTTTAGCCAGTACCGATCATCCGGGTGCATTAGAAGAACTCTATTTTAAGGTGCGAGATATCAATAACTGGCCCGAAGTACAGTTATCGGAACCTGCCCTAAATCGATGGAAAACTATCAAACGCTCGATCGAGCGCCAATCGGATGAGAATCCTCACGCAGCGATTCGTGCTTGGATGCGAAAGCTACCCGCGCAGATTTTACGGCTGGCTCTGGTATTGCACGTTCTCGACTGTGTTGAGAATCCAGCCTTGAATCGTGACACTGTTTCGCTAGATGTTATCGAGCGAGCGATCGAGGCGGCTCGTTATTACAAAAGTTGCTTCCTGAAGCTGCAAGAATCATCGTCTTATACCGTTGATACGGCTTCGGTGATGTTCCAGATTTTGGACTTGGCCAAACGGTCTAAGAAGGGTTTGACCCCTCGCGATGCTTACCGGAAGTTGCGATCGCTTTCTCGCCTGGCCCGCGTCGAGAACCAAAAAGTCTCTGAGTTCACCACCAATCTCTTTTACCGCCTCTCGGAGTTGGGACTGGGCCGCGTCCAGAAGTGTCCCCGCACGGTTCGCTTATTCGTGGCCGATACTGCTGACGCTACGGCCGCCGCTAAAAACGGCCATGGAAAAATTGGTCGTAACGGCCACAGCCCAGTAAGTGTCGAAACCGAGTCTACGAACGGATCTCGAGCTTATAACCAACGATCGAGCTATACGTCACCCGTCGTGAATTCCTCAAGTGTCCACACATCTCTAGAAAACCGTGACACTGCTGCCGCTAAAGCTCAAATTCCCTCTGTGACTGGATTTGAGGGTGCTGACACTTGTGCTGCCACTACCGTGACACTTGCTGACACTTCGGCTGCTACCGATGGCGATCGCCCTGGCCACGGTCAAGGTGCTGTCGCGCTCTGGGAGTGCCAGACCCGCACCAACGGAGGTGACGATGAACTTGAAACAACGGCTGATGCACCTAGCCGACACCTGGCAACGACGACGGCGACGGGGCCTGAGTCTGTCGGAGACTCGCCTGTGCGAAGCATGGTGGCCCCACAAGAGGGACGAACGGGATCTGCTATTGCGCCTGGAGTCCATGGAACTGATGCAGGAGGTGGCGATCGCCGAGTCCGGTCAGTGGGTGCAGCAAGCTCCCCAGTGGCATCAGTGGCAAATGGAACTGGAGAACCGGCCGCATCCACCGCCGCCAGTTCGCTTTCAACCCACTCCCAAACTGAAGCCAACGACGGAACGGGAACCGGAGACCGCGACGAAACCGGAGCAGTTGAGTCTCCTATCGAGTGGGTGAAATCTCGCGATCGTAGTTTGCCTACAGCGCTGCAAGATATACCTTTGAAAGTCATGTCTTGGCGCACTTCTAACTGGCTGGAAGTCCGAGCTTTAGGGGATACCAAACACTACTCTATCCCCCTTTCTAGTTGCTCTTCCGTTTCCCGTCACCCTGAAGGCTATTACCACACCTACGAACCTTATGGCACTTGAACCCTTTACGAGTTCAGAGTTCAGAGTTCACCAGTTCAGAGTTCGCTAACCTAATCTACGAACATTATCGCCATGGAGACCAGTCCCACAGACCAATTGCGAGCCGAGTGTAAAGCTCTTATCGATCGCGTTGCTAACCGCCCCTACAGTGCCTCTTTGTTACACAAAACCAAAC
>CAKZKB010000054.1 GCA_937121005.1 uncultured cyanobacterium
CTGGCGCAACGCCGGACGCAGCGAGCGGGTACGAATTGAGGTAGACTCGTCTGGCGACAAAGTTTTCCTCACGGTTACAGGCCACCGCGACGAAACCATCCAGATGCGGCGATCGCTGCCGATCGAAGATTGTTAGCGGTCTACCCCGATCTCCGTTGTTCGTTGCTCGTTGATGCGTTGATGCGTTGAAAAAGGGGCGCACCGAAGTACGCCCCGATAGTGTACGATCGCCTTCGGGCTAAGAGCGTTCCTTAGTCATGACGATCGAAGCCACAGTCGATGCGGTTTTGGCCGACACCTCCTCGGCGATCGGCCTCAAACTGGGAAACAGGAAGTGATTTTCTTCCACGTATTGGGCTCCAAACAGGCCTTTTTCGGCCCAGAAGTAGCGATCGGTGGTATGTTCGTTACGCCGGACGAGCAACACGGCCGGAGGGACGATGCCCTCGGCGCTAATATAGTTGCGAGCGGCGGTTACGGGCTTAAATTCGCCACTTTCGATACTGTATTGAGGCACCATCTCCAGGATCCTACGTCCTTCTTGGCGGCGGCGGCTCTTGCGCTTGCGTCTCCTTGCCAATGTCCTACCTCCTGAGTTTGCCAACAGATGTAACTCTAGTTACAAAAGCCGTCGCTAATATATCAGGTCTGAAGAAAGATTTCAACATCGCGTAACAAACCGCAATGTTTTGGCGATCGTTCTGTGGTAGCAACCGAGGGCGATCCCCCGATACTCGGGGCGGGGTCGATCTGAGGTAGAATGGCTCAAACCCAGGTTCGGTCTCTCTTTCAGCTTTGTCCATTCCGTCGGACTCGCCTTCGATTAGCGTCGAGAACTGGCCATCTCCAAAGCGATCGCTTCGCCAACGGGAACCATTTCCGTCTCGAAAGAAGGAACGCATAGGGAACAGGCTTGCCAGGAACTCTCGACGGGCACGTTAAGGCGCTGGCAGGCTCCTCCACGACGACCTTGGGGACGATAGAAACTACAATAGCGGCAAGAACGATCGGATTTGACTTTAATGTTCATAAGTCTCGCGTGTCATTCATTATGAGGTCTATATGTCCGATATAACCCCAATCGAGATAAGGAAAATGCGATCGCGGTTACAAACACCTACTTTCGATCGCAAAACGTATTGCAACTTCAAGAAACGACACAAAACCGATAAGTAACGTTACTTATTCCGAGGACTCGAGACCCGCCAAAATCCGGGGAAACTGTTCGACTTGAAAGAAAATAAAGATCTCCTCTTGCCATCCTTCGTTGGCGATCGTCACGTCTGTCCTCCCCAACACCGCCGTCATCCGATCGCTGTTGTCCAAGGGCGGTAAAATCTCCGACAGTGGCCCCTGACGATAAAACGGGGGCATATAGGTAATATCTTCATCAAAATTTGCCATCAGCGAGCCCATCAAACCGTTAAAGAGAATGTTACCCACTTCGCTGAGGGTTTTCATCTCAACTTGGTCGCGATCGAGTCGCCTGCGTCGTTCCGTCGCTAGGGTTTCTACTAACATCGTACTGCTAGGCGGGGGAAAAACGATTTGGGCGCAGCCTTCAATATGACCGTTGTAAATCAATTCCATGCCGCATACCGCCACCGTTCCCAGGCGGGTTTCCAGGTGCGATCGCAACTCGGCCGGCGTTAAAATCTCCACCGGGCCGACTTCCATTTCCACAACGGCCGACTCGCACAAATAATTTAACATTGTCGCCGCGCGGCGAGTGCCGAGGACGAACCATTCGTGCAAGGCACGAATTTGTCCGGGGGTGGGGCGGGCGCTCATGGTAAAGTAGGTAGTTCGATTTAGATTTGGGTTACAAACGAGGGTGAAAATGGGATGCGTTCGATGAAAACAGTTTACCCACTCGTACTCGCAGTGTGTTTGACGATCGCTCGGGCAGCGATGGCGCGGGCTACGCCAGAACCGATCTGTCCGGCGCAATTGTCCCACGAACTCGCAGCCGTTCGCCAGCAGGCCAACCCTTGGGGACACGATCGCGAAGTTTGGGGCATTTTGGTCGAGTCCCTGCAAGGCGATCGCGTGTTTTACCGCTACAACGATCGACAATACTTCATTCCCGCCTCCAACGCCAAGATCCTCACTACCGCCGCCGCCTTAACCCGTTTGGGGCCGGACTATCGCATTCGTACCGCCATCTTTGGCGACGAAAATCGCCTGCGACTGGTGGGACGCGGCGATCCCAGCGTGACGACAGCCGAGTTACAAAACTTAGCGATGCAACTGCGATCGAGTGGCATCGATCGGATCGACACTGCGATCGTCGAAGACGCTTATTTTGGCAATGCCGCCCTCAATCCCCATTGGGAATGGGAGGACGTACAAGCCTACTACGGCGCACCCGCTAACAGTTTAATCTTCAACGAGAATACCATCGATATTACCCTACATCCCCAACGCCTAGGCGAACCCTTGCGCGTCGAGTGGGAGGATCCGGATCTAGCCAAACGCTGGCAAGTGGTTAACACCTCCGTCACCGTCGGCCCCGGCGAACCGGAGTTCGTACAGGTGGGACGCGACCTGCACCGCCCCATTTTATACGTGACCGGACAACTGATTGCCGGGTCGCCCCCCGATCCGACGGGAATTGCGGTCGCCAACCCCGGCGATCGCTTTGCCGAACAGTTCCAAAAAGTCCTCGCAGACGCAGGTATTACTGTTGGCGAAGTGGAAATTGCCACCACCGCCGACCCCAACCCCGGCCCCGAACGGGCCGCGATCGTCTCTCCGATCGTGGCCGAGTTGGTGGCTGAAGTCAACCAAACCAGCAACAACCTCTACGCCGAAGTCTTGCTGCGTACCCTGGGCGTTATCGGCATTCCTCACAGCAACGAACCCGCCGACAGTCGCGGTTTAGCCGTCTTAAAGCGAACCCTAGCCGATCTCGGTGTCGATCCCCAAAGTTATATCGTTGACGACGGTTCGGGACTGTCTCGCCGCAACAGCGTCAGTCCTCAAGCCTTGGTACAAACCCTGCGGGCCATGGCCAATTCTCCCCACGCTGACGTATTTTTCGACTCCCTACCCGTCCGCGAAATTGACGGCCAAGCGGTGGGACGGGGCAAAGGTGGAACCCTCACGGGAGTATCGTCTCTATCGGGCTATCTCGACCATCCCGATTACGGTACGATCGTGTTTAGCCTGATTGTCAACCATGCTACCCAACCTGTCGGCATACAAAAAGAAACCTTGCGGGAAATGTTGCGCGTCTTGATGCGCCTGCAACCTTGTTAAAATGCAACAAATAATACAAATCATAATGTAGGGGCGATTCGCGAATCGCCCCTACAAATAAATCTCTCGTGAGTTAGCTTTCTTCATGTCACCGTTGCCCACCATATATCACTAGCCGACAAACAATTAGCTTTTAGTCCACCGCCCCTCGATCGTCCGCACGACCATCGTTCAAATACAATTAGATCGATTGAGTACAATTCTGCATCTCGATCGGTAAAGGCGATCGCTTCTAAATGTGAAAATGTATTAGTTAAGTGAGTATCAAGAAGATCTTCCCGAATAAAAAGTAAGGGGTATCTTGTATGAAGATATGCAACAGCCTTGTCTTTAACCACGATCGTAGCCCACTTTTCCCCATCATTCTCCTCCCAAACTGTAGAGCCTTCCTTTACTACAAACTCTAAGCGGCAAAGACACATCATAAATTCTTCTCGACTCCAGGGATGCGAGAATACAGAACTGATTTGACGGGTAATGTCCTTAATCATTGCTTCGACAAACGATCGATACTGGACGAAGATACATCAACGATAAGTGTAGCATTCAAGAAGTCTTGTAGTGCTGGCATTGCCCACCCTACTTTTACTATTCTCACTCAATCGCTATTGTCCGCGCCCCGGTTTGCAATCGGCAAAACCCAATGCTTCCGTGTCGAGGAAACTGGCTAACGCCATCTCAACGACGGCTTCAATGGGATAATCGATCGCCGCCGCCCGCGCCATAAAAGCCTCTCGAATGCGATCGGGCAACCGATCTAAAATGACTCGAGCGTCAGTTGGCGAAAGTTGTTCGTGAGCTTGCGTTGGCATTGGCCTTACCTTTCCGGTGGGATTTGGACGTTGTATGGAGGGTAAACATTCAGGTGGTACGTTGTTTTTTGAAAAGCCTTATCCTCATTTATCTTGTTTCAGATATCAGCTTCACCGAAAAACTATCTGAGTTCATCCCATTCATCTGTGGTTGCAAAATAAAGTAGGGGTAGCGCCCCCGTGCCTACCCCGTTTAAATGTTGGGGAATGGGGCAACCATAGAAAGGGGCAACCACAGGGGGATTGCCCCTACAGCAATCGATTTTTAGTCAACCGAATTGGATAAAACGTAGGCTTCGTACTGGCGTAAAATGGTTTTTTGCAAAGCCACGATCGCCGGGTTCACCTCCACGTAGCGACGCGATCGATCGCGCAAATAGGTCTTCTGTTCGCTTTCCATCATCTCAATATCTTGATTGAGAAAACGCTGGAACAGAACTCGTTCCACGAACAGCACTAACGGCTTCTCAAACAACTGCCGAAACCAATCCGGTAACGCCACTTTCAGGTAAAATAGAGCAAACGATCGCGTTTCCGTCGGCCCTACGGGCAAGCGCATCAAATGAATTGACGACACCCCCTCCAGCGAACTATGATAGTGGGGATATTCGTAGCGCACGGAAATGATGCGGCTGGTGACTTCATCGGCCGAGTCTGTCAACCCTAAAAACTTGGCCATTTGCCCCTTATACGAAACCCGATAATCCGCCGCCAGGGAGTCGTCATTTTGTTGCAACGATAGCAGAACCGGATCGAACCAGCCCTGTAAATTCTTGTGTAAGTGACCGTGAAACACATCTAGGGCGTTTTCGTTGGCGATCGAGAAATGCGCCCCAAAATGTCCGGTAATGGGAACTTGCAACCAGTTGCGATCGCCGTATTCGGGCACCTCTGGAAACGGCACGGTTTCGGCCAATTTCGCCTCCCCAGGAAACACCCAAATGAGATCGTAAGCCTCTCGCACCGGGAAACTGCGGGCCTGGGCGCAGGGAAGTTTGCGATCGCGGGGATAATAAGGAATGCTGACGCACTCGCCATCGCCGTTGAACTCCCAACCGTGATAGGGACACAACAAATGTTGCCCTTGCACCTCTCCCTTGTGCAACTCCACACCTTTATGCGGACAGGCATCTTCTAGAGCGTACACCGCCCCGGTGTCATCGCGAAAGACCGCGATCGGCTGCTGCCACACCGTCGCCGCCATCACCTGGCCCGGTTGCAGATTTTTCGCCCATCCGAGAGGATACCAGTAGTTGGGGTTGATGCCCACTTCCCGGACAGCCGTTTGTACGTCTTGGCGATCGAGTGTTGTATCCAGTTTCATCTACAAAGTCCTGTGGCAAATCGCAGTAAACGACGATCGAATGTAGGGTAGCATGGGAAGGTGGGGAACGGCAGATTTTTGAAAGTTTTTTGTCGAAATCGCGATCGACTGTTTCCCGACAACGCAAGTAAAAAGGGACATGAAAGACGATCGCCGCCGACTTCAACTTCCAGCCATTTTAGTAGCCGGGGCCGCCATTTCCATGGCGGGGGGGCTAATTTCCCCCGTGTTACCCGAAGTCAAGGAACAACTGGCCATTCCCCCGGAAGTGGCGGGAACCGTCGTCAGCGCCCACGCCCTCACCATCGCCCTGTTCGTTCCTCTGTTTGGTATCTTAGCCGATCGCCTGGGGCCAGTGCGAATTTTACTCCCCGCGATCGCGTTATTTTCCCTGTCGGGGGCCGCCGGATCCCTAGCAGGGAATTTCGAGTTCTTGCTGGCGACGCGGGTTCTAGTGGGGATCGGTTGCGCTGGCATTTCAGCCGCTACCCTGGGCCTGGTCGGGAAACTGTACGAGGGGCCAGCCCGTACGCAAGTCATCGGTTACGCCACTGCAACGCTGACCTCTACTGGGATCGTCTTTCCCCTGCTGGGTGGACTGACGGGACTGGTAAGTTGGCGGCTGACCTTTGGGTTGTACTTGCTGCTGCTACCCGCGATCGCCTTGGCGGCGGCGGCGTTTCTCGGTTACAAACCCTCCGCCTCAACCCACCCGGAAGAGGAGTTCGATCTGGGTTTAACCAAAGTATTGGGACGCTTGCCCGTTATCCGCGCCCTCCTCGGTTTGTCCCTGACTTCGGCGATTATGACTTCGGTGGTGATTTATACACCATTATATCTACAAGACACCTTTGATGTCGATACCTTTTTCAATGGTTTGGTGTTGATGTTGCGGGCATTGGGGGCGGCAATTGTTTCGGCCTTGGCAACCAAAACTCTGGCGATCCGCATTGGTAAACCGTTTTCGATGGCGTTGGGATACTCACTGATGGCGATCGCGTTAACTTCGTTACCCTGGTTGCCGCAAGTCCCTTTAATTATGCTGGCGGCGGTGGTTTTTGGTGGTGGTTTTGGGCTGACGCTACCCAATTTATACGGCATTCTGGCCGATTTGTCACCGAAAAAGTTCCGATCGACGATGTTGGGGATCGGTTCGGGAACGGGATTTTTAGGACAGTTTCTCTCGCCTGTCGTGTTGGGGCCGGTACTCGATTGGGGCGGCCATGAAAGTGTCTTTTATACGGCGGCGGGGGCGGCAGTTTTTGCGGCACTTTTGGCGATCGTTCCTCTGGGGGATGGGTAATTGGTAATGGGTAAATTTGGAGTGTTTAACCCATTGATATCCAATTCGGTTTGATGGTACAAGCTGATACACCATGGACAGGGCGAAGCATTCGCCAACTTATTTGTCAGTAGAAGCGCTTATTGATTTGTGCGAATGCTTAGCCCCTACAATACTGTAACTGTTTTAATGAATCTAATAAGATGGATACCTTACAAAACGGCATTGATTTCTTCCAGTCTGGAAATTATGCGATCGCACTGCAATTATTACAGCCGCTAGCCGATCGAGATCGTGCGGAAGCACAGTGCATTATTGCCAGTATGTACCATTTAGGATTAGGCGTTGACAAAAATGGGCCTGAAGCAGTAAAGTGGTACGTGAAATCGGCCCGCCAAGGCTATCCTGTTGCTGCCAACAATTTGGCGGGAATTTATGCGATCGGCGACTGTGGCGTTCGGATAGATCGCGAAGAGGCTGCCAAATGGCGTAAACTCAGTGAAGAGCAAGGCTTTCTCCAGTAAACGACAAAGCGACAATTTCCACCAGTTTCTTCATAATTTGTAACGTTTTCTCCAGTCCGGCATCTTGCCCTAACAAAAATTCCCGCGATCGCCCCCGAATCACCTGAATCCTTACGATAGAGGAAAACAGGTTTTACTCTGGTTCGCAGTAGTAACCGCGATAGCGATAGCTGCTGAGATCGGGACGTTCTCGCTTGTCTTTGTCGCAACCGGGGCGATCGTTAACGAAGACTGGAGCGTGAAAGTTTACTGTCCAAATATAGATCGGTCTGGGAATATTGTCAACCACATCGAGCAGCAATTGTCCGGGGTTGGTTTCGGCTTCCCCAGGAAGGGGTTTGTGGGCGAGTAAAAATTGCGGCGATCGCGTTTCGTCGAGGCGATCGAGTTGCCAAGCGAGTGCCATCATGCGCCCAGTTTGGCCGTGATGTTTGTGGGTGGTGGCAATGAGAACGGGGCCGTTTGACGAGTCGTGAATGTATTTGGCTAGGGCATCGGCGCGTTCGTGCTGCATATAGCTAGAGTTAAAAAGAACGGTTATCGCGCCTAAAAATGAGAGTCCGAAAATGGCAATAATTTTATGGCGATCGCGTTTCCAGTCCGATGCCAAACAAGCGGAGAACAGTAAAATAATGGTGGGAAAACAGACAAAACAAAATCGGGGGGCGAGGGTGATATCGTTTCCGAAGCCATAAGTGACTGTCAGAAATAATGCCAGCGTCGCAACGATGTAACCGCCGAGGGAATGCAAGATAACTTGATGCTGTCGATCGCGTTTGTTGTACTGCCAGCCTCGATAGGCGATCGCGATCGTCCCGATAAAGGCAACCCCTAAAATAATGCCGCAAACAATGACAACAGAAATGGGTAAAATGGAATTATCTGTTGGCAGAACGAACAGCATGGTTGCTATCCAAACAAACAACCGTCCGATAGCGCCGATCCCGGCAACATCGCCATCAGAAACCCATTGGGTTAGGCGACTATCAGCGATGGTTTTCCAGATGGGAACCCACACTAAACCACTTACTAGAGTTCCGAGAATAGCGAGGTAAATAGATTTCCAGGAAATAGATGTAGGGGCGAACGGCGTTCGCCCTCCAGATGGCACCAATTCGGCTAACCAAAAGGCCAGCAAAACCAGAAATTGAGCGCCCAAATTGAGGGCAAAAAAGTAATGCGTAGAGATGCCGATCGCGTTAACAAAAATCCAGGCGATCGCCAGCCAAACAGGAAATCGTTCGTCGCTACGAATGGCACGAATGGCAACAATAAAACAGCACAGCGAGGCAATAACAAGTAGAATTGCCAGAGTGTAGTGGCGTGCTTCTCTGGCTAAGAAAATGCCAAAGGGCGAAACTGCCATCAATGCGGCGGCAAATTGTGCCATCGATCGCGATCGAAATGCCAACCAACTGCAACCGTAAATCGCCGGAACTGCCAAGACTCCAAATAGGGCACTCAGCGATCGCGCCCCCCAAACCGACACCCAACCTTCGCTAGTTGTAGGAAACAGTTGCAACCACCAGTGGGAGAGGATAAAATAGACAGGTGGGTGCGTACTTTCACTCATCAAATGCCGTACCACGTCGCCGACTCCCGCTTCCGGATCCGGGACGAACGGCTGCATCAAAGCTGAGGTAGAAATGACGCGATCGAGGGGAACACCGAGGAAACTATTGCCCAAACTAAAGACAATGGTGGCGCATTCATCCGTCCATGGCGGTTGAGAAGTCAGCCAAACGAGGCGCAATGCCAACGCGATCGCGCACCAAAGCAATAATAGGAGAACGTTGGACATATTTTATTCTTCCACGCGATATCCTAACTCAGATAACTGCATCTGCGACTGTCGCCATTTCGGGCGCACTTTGACGAATAATTCTAGGTAAATTTTCCCGGCGACTAACTTTTGCATTTGCGATCGCGCCGCCGTGCCAATTTGCTTGATGCTTTGGCCGCCTTTTCCTAAAATAATCCCTTTTTGCGACGGACGTTCGACATAAATCGAGGCAAAGACGCGGGTAATTTCTGGTTGTTCTTCGACTTTCTCGATCGCCACCGCTACCGAATGGGGAACTTCCTCGCGAGTCATCAACAAAATTTGCTCGCGAATCAGTTCTCCCATGATAAACCGTTCCGGGCGATCGGTGACTAAATCGGGAGGATAGTAATACGGCCCCTCGGGCAAGCGATCGACTAAAATATCTAAAAGATCGCCCACACCGTCTCCTGTCAAAGCCGAGAACTTCACCATTTGCCAGTCTTTTTCCCCGGCGAGTTCGGTGTAGGTGCGATCGAGTTCGGTGGCATTTTCGGGCTGGAGATCGACTTTATTGAGGCCCAAAATCACCGGGACTTCAATTTTTTGTAACAAGTTGGCAATGTAGCGATCGCCTCCCCCTGCTTTCTGGGAACCATCGACTACAAGGGCGATCGCGTCCGACGACTCGATGGCAATTCGGGCATTTTTTACCAACACTCGTCCGAGTTGGTGATGGGGTTTATGAATTCCAGGCGTATCGACGAGGACAATTTGAGCATCGGGACGAGTTAAAATTCCTAATAGGCGATTGCGCGTGGTTTGGGCCACTGGAGAGGTAATGGCCACTTTCTGACCGACTAACGCATTAGTTAAGGTCGATTTGCCCACGTTAGGACGGCCGATAACCCCCACAAAACCGGATTTAAAACCGGGTGGAGGAGTGGGAATGAGGGGAAGTTCGTCGATCGGTTGCAATGGTTCTCCTGTAATGAGGTTTTAGGTTTTAGGGATTAGGTTTTAGGTTTTAGGTACGAGGTATTAGGTGTTAAGGATTAGGTTTTGACTGGTCACTGGTCACTGGTCACTGGTCACTGGTCACTGATTCCTTGTCTCCTGGCCGCCTTTTAGATATAATACAACCAACGATCGCAACTTAGCAACTCCTTTCGGGTGTCAATCGATTTAGTCGTTGGATACGGAAATTCCCTGCGCGGCGATGATGGTATCGGTCGAGTCGTTGCCGATCGCGTTTTTAATTGGCATCTGTCTCGCGTTCGTTCGATTAGCATTCACCAACTCACCCCGGAACTAGCCGAAGAACTGTCTAGGGTCGATCGCGCGGTGTTTGTCGATGCTAAACTGGATGGCGATGCCGTGTCCGTCGAACCGCTTTATCCCGACGAAAGCAACCAAATTTTAGGCCATTCCCTCACGCCGCGATCGCTGTTAGGATTGTCTCGATGGCTGTACGATCGCGTTCCCCAAGCGTGGCTGATTTCCGTTCCGGGGGAATGTTTTGACTTCAGCGATCGTCTGTCTCCCACTGGCGAACGTCGAGTCGTTGAGGTACTCGATCGCCTGCGGTTATTATTAGAGATCGCCGATATTCCTTAATAACAGATGTAGGGGCGATTCGCGAATCGCCCCTACTTTTTCCTGACTACCCAATGCGTAACAATTCCACATCAAAAATCAGGGTTGCATTGGGAGGAATCACGCCACCCGCACCTCGAGAACCGTAACCGAGATCCGGCGGAATAATTAACTTGCGCCGTCCGCCAACTTTCATGCTAGCAACGCCTTCATCCCAACCTTTAATCACTTGGCCGACTCCAATTTTAAACGAGAACGGCTGACCGCGATCGCGAGAACTATCAAATTTCGTGCCATCTTCCAGGGTTCCGGTGTAGTGAACGACGACGGTATCTCCCGGTTGCGGCGACGCACCTTCTCCTTCTACAATTTCGACATATTGCAGTCCCGAGTCAGTGGTGACGACATTTTCTTCATTAGACATCGATTCAGTTTCCGTAGGTGTGTCTTCGCTGGTTTCCGTTTCCGGTTCTGAGGTGGGATCTGGCGCACCAGCATCGCTGAGATCGACCTCGCTTTCTGAGGCGATCGCCTCAATTTCGACCGGATCCGGCGATGGGGTTTTCATCTCTTCGGCCAGGGTTGCCGGCCGCTGGCTCAATTGTAAAGCAATAAGCGCGATACCACAAACGAGGGCGATTCCTAAGCTGATTAAAATGGCTTTCATGGATGAGGTATTAGGTATTAGGTATTAGGTATTAGGGGTGAGGTTCGAGGGGTGAGGTATGAGGGGTGAGGGGTGAGATATTAGGTTTCAAGGATGAAGGATGAGTATTGATTTCTCCCCATCTCCTTGTCTCCTTGTCTCCTTGTCTCCTTGTCTCCTTGTCTCCTTGTCCCCCTTCTTAAAACTGGTCACTGGTCACTGAACACTGGTCACTGACTTAGCGCCACAATTTATTCTCGAGGTCGCGGACTTGGCGTTCGAGGCGATCGAGGCGACCGCGCAACTCGTCCATTTCTGCTTGTCGGGGCACGCCGAGATCTTGCATGATATTCCGAATTTGTCGTTCCATATACCCTTCAAAATTTCCCTGTTCGAGCTTCATGCGACTCATCAAGTCATCTACAAACTTTTTGGCCTCTTCGGGCTCCATACGTCCGTCTTTAACCCAAGTATCGCTGACTTCCCTGAGCTTTTCAGCCATCAGCGAAGTCGTTCCGATGCCGAGCATCAGCAATTGGCGAAGGAGATTGTTGTTATCCATGCGGTCTGTTTACGAGTGCGGCGGCTAGTTTCTATCTTAGCAAGGGATGGCTTAGCAAGGGATGGGGTGACAAGTTGTTCTCCTTCGCTGTGGCGATCGCAGGGTCAACGCCGTTGACCCCTACGGTTCCACTCACGATCGCCGCATTCCTTCAGGAACGCTGGCGGCCGAGAGATCGGCGATCGCCCGCAAATTCTGGACGCGCACCAATTCGCCAAAACTCATGGCCGTGCGCCCTTCAATGGCGGGAACCGCTTCGATCGCGCTCGCTAAATGCCGGGCCGCCTCCAGGCGATCGTACCCCCGGCGTTCGGCCACTTTCAAGGCCGACTCGTCAGCCGCCAGTTCCAAGCTGTTGCTGCGGTACTTGCGCCAAAGTTGGATCGCCGCCAAGGCCGTCAGGCCGCCAGAGACGACGATCCCCACCGGATCGCTTTGGAACAGTTCCGATCCGGTGCCAATTAACCCCGCCACGACCAAGGCTTGATAGACATCCGGTTGAAACCATTTAATATCGATTAGCCAGCAGACGGTTCGCAGCAACAGCAGATCGCGCTGGGGCCGCGACAGTTGTTTCCAGTAGTCAAAATTAATATAGATGGGTCGATCGCGCCGCCAAGGCACGGGGAAAGGTGTGTCAATGACAGCAGTCTGGGCGGGTTTGCTGGCTATTTTCGTCAGCATTCTCCCAGAGGCGGGCATCAGGTCTTGCAGGCGCAGGATTTCGGGAGCGGGGTTCACGTTGTCACCCAACGGCGCTACAACTACTCACTGTACAGCGAACTCGGCCAAAAGATCCGCACGATCGCGATCGCGATGGTAAAAGATAAATTTCCCTGATGAGAATATTAGAGATGTTCGATAGAAGAGGAGCGATAAAAAATCGAAAGAATTAGCGACGCGATCGCCCCAGTCCTCTTGCTCCGTTTCCCGGAAAAGCAGAGCCCGAGTAAAGAGGTGTCGCTCGCAAGGGCGGGCGCTACTCCAAACCAGGTTGGGGCTCGATACCCCACTGGTGTTTGAGCAACTCCTTGTAGGTGGCTTCGCGAACCATGGTTTGCTCGTAAAGCTGCACCAGAAAGTCTTTGGCCTGGTCGGGACTCATTTTGTCCACCTGGGTTTGGAACCAGCGCAGGTTGAACTTTTGCTCGAGGGTCAGTTGCACTTCGTTCACGATCGTTTCCTCCTTGTTCGGTATCGAGGTGAGCGGACTTAGTTGCCATTTCGTTCCCCCGATCGCTGCTCCGGGATAGTTCCCGAAAGAGTCGAATAGCGGGTTATTACGAAATATAACAATAGTTTGACAAAGTGGCAACTCTTTGCCTTCCGTCTCGGGACGGATATGTACCGTTGTAGCAATCCTTTTTAGGGAAAAATGCTCGTTACGAACCCTTGGCAGGATTTGCGATCGATAGTTGACGATCGAAGTCTGTATCCAATGTTGCAAAAAGACCGCGATCGGTTAAATTTGTTACTTGGCGTAATAATCGATGCCAACCCAGGCTCCAAAGCGATCGCGTCCGCGATATAGTAGCTAAGGGCTCGATATCGAAACAGAAAAGAGGTTCGTGCGTCAACGACCCGCCGTCAAGCCTGTCGGCGATGACGGAGGCTTACACTTCGACTAAGCTCAGTGTCCTAGCCTATAAGTTGACCAGCCTAAGTCCTGCGAGGACTACGTTACACCCAAGCGTTAAAGTTCCTACCCTGGGATGCGTTGCCAGTTCCAGGCTCTAGAACTCCAGCATTAAACAGGCTTAATCGGGTTAAACCAGTGTGTTGGAGAGAGCACCGAGGTGTAACGTTGGCGAGGCAAACATTACCCCGGAAACGGGAGTTGGGGCATTACACCCCTAAACCCTATGCGTACAGGTGGAAAGGCACGAGCCCGTAACTGTCCGGGCGAGAGACAAATACAAAATGTCACCGTCGCTTTTTCCACCCAAGGCGGTAGGGAAAATCAAACTTAATTGCCGAGGTTTAGATGGCATCCATCCGCGAGTTGCACCGACAGCTAACGAATAAAGAACGCTCCGCCGAAGAGTTGACGCGAGAAACCCTCGATCGCATCGAAACGATCGATCCGCAGGTACGCGGCTTTTTGCAGGTGATGGCTGATGCCGCGATCGATCGGGCGAGACGGGTCGATGCTAAAATTGCTGCTGGAGAGGCGATCGGCCATCTCGAAGGGATTCCCATTGCCATCAAAGACAACATCTGTACGGCGGGAGTTCCCACCACCTGCGGATCCAAAATCCTCGAAAACTTCGTCCCCCCCTACAACGCCACCGTCATCGAAAAACTAGAAGCGGCTGGGGCCATTCTCATCGGCAAAACCAACCTCGACGAATTCGCCATGGGGAGTTCGACGGAAAACTCCGCTTTTCAGGTGACAGCCAACCCTTGGGATCTCGATCGCGTGCCCGGCGGTTCCTCCGGAGGATCGGCAGCCGTCGTCGCAGCGAACGAATGTACGGTTGCCTTGGGGTCGGACACGGGAGGATCCATTCGCCAACCCGCCTCCCTGTGCGGCGTGGTGGGGATGAAACCCACTTACGGCCTGGTTTCTCGCTACGGTTTGGTCGCTTACGCCTCGTCGTTGGATCAGATCGGGCCGCTGGCCGGTACGGTGGAAGATGCCGCTATTTTACTCGAGGCGATCGCTGGCTACGATCCCAAAGATTCTACCAGCCTCAAAACCGAAATTCCTTCTTATTACAAAGCCCTCAAACCCAACTTAAAACCGAAGCGTCACCTCCGCATTGGAGTCATCCAAGAAACCTTCGGTCAAGGTGTGGATCCGGCTGTGGAACAAGCGGTTAAAGATGCCCTCACTGTCCTGCAAGAATTGGGTGCAGAAGTGCAAGTCATCTCTTGCCCCACCTTCCGTTACGGCTTGCCAGCCTATTATATTATTGCCCCGTCCGAAGCCTCGGCCAACTTGGCTCGCTACGATGGGGTTAAATACGGGATGCGGGTTGAAGATGCCGAAAACCTCATCGATATGTATGCTAAAACGCGGGCGCGGGGATTTGGTTCTGAGGTGAAACGGCGCATCGTTATCGGCACGTATGCGCTGTCAGCCGGGTATTACGATGCCTACTATTTGAAGGCCCAAAAAGTCCGCACCCTAATTCGCCAAGACTTCGATCGCGCCTTCAACCACGTCGATATTTTGGTTTGTCCCACCTCGCCGACAACCGCATTTAAAGCCGGCGAAAAAACTGCCGATCCCCTCGGAATGTACCTGTCCGATTTGATGACCATTCCGGTGAACTTGGCGGGTTTACCTGCATTAAGTTTGCCCTGCGGTTTTGATGAGGGTGGTTTGCCTATCGGAATGCAGGCGATCGGTAATGTATTGCAAGAACAACTGTTGTTAGAAGTGGCCCACGCCTACGAACAAGCTACGCCTTGGTCGCAAAAACGTCCGAAGTTGTAGCGATCGGCATTCAGGTAGATCTCTAAGGGGACAATTTGAGGCGCGGCGGTTTTGGTCAATTCGTATATTTTACCATAATCGCGACCGCCACGCCTTGCTGAATGTCAAAAACATTTTTATCCGGGGAACCGTCGGGAGACACTTCTTTTTTCTTGCTGTTTCCATGCAGATCCAGCAGGTAGATTTCATCGAAAGTTCTCTCTAAACTTTGGCGCATTCCCCGAAAGGTGGGATTGTCCAGATAGCCGTGATTGGTGACAAAGGCCATAATACCACAACCCGTGCGATCGATCCGCCATTGACCGAAGCGAATAAATTTCACGTAGTCATCTTGCAGCCATTTAGGATTTTTCTCGCCTAACGGTTTGCCATCAACATAATAGTAATCGCGAACTAACCCCGCGATCCACTCGCTTTTATTGGCTGAATGTCCCGAATAAGGCGGATTTCCCAAGATAACCATTACGGGGGCATCTCGTTTAATTTCCGAGGCTTCGTTGGCTTCTTGGGCGACAAATTGTCCGAACAGAATTTCGGATTTTTTCATCGCTTCATCGAGGGTGTTGGTGAGGTAAACACCCAAGCGTTGTTTTTTCTCGAATTTGTAGCCTAACTCTTGCAATTGTAATCCGAGTTTGAGATGGGCGATCGCGTAAGGAGCCATCAGCAATTCAAACCCAAACAGGCGATCGAGTAAATTCTCTTCTACATAATTATCCCATTGATTGGCCATGCCAATGTCTTCGAGATTGCGATAGATCTGATTCACGACTTCATAGAGAAACGTTCCCGTTCCCGTCGCCGGATCGAGAATTTGCACTCGAGGTTGTTGCGTCGCCGGATCTTTGGCAGTATCGGCTAAACCCAACGGCAGATCGAAGCGATTTTTGAGGATAGAATCGACCGATCGCACGATAAACGACACCACAGGTTCGGGGGTATAATAAACGCCGCGACTCTTGCGTAAGGCTGCATTGTAAGCCGCGAGGAAGGTTTCGTAAAAATGCACGACGGGATCCTGTTGGCGAGTTTGGCGACCGAAGTTTTCCAGAATGGAAGCCATATCGACTCGCGAGAGTAACTGTACCAAATCGTCAATCGCCCAGTCAATTTGGCTGGCGGCATCAGTTTCGACAACCGTGTTAAACAACCGCTTCAAAAATGGATTGGTTGCGGGAATGTACGTCCCCGCCGTGCGACGAGTAAATGTGTCGGTTCCGGGGGTTCTCGCATGACCGACTCTAGCTGCAAACAAGCCGTAGGAGATGGTTTGAGCGTACATATCGGCAAAATCGGCATCGTTGAGATCGGGCAATAATATCTCGTTAAACCCCTGTTTGAGTAAATGCAATTCCCCACCTTTTATCTCGGATGCTAAAGCAGTTGTCACAGCCAGACGGATCGCTTTTGTTAACCTTGCCATCTGGCGGGCTAAGTCTTCGGGGTGGGTGGCAATTTCTCCTGTATAGTTGAGAAACTGTTCGAGAAGCGATGCGATTTTTTCGGAGGCTGGACTGGATAGTAAATTGCCGTCGGTGTCTGCTAAAATTTCACTGAGCCTGCACTCGCCATCCACATACCAGCGAAATTCGAGGTAGTTGGTTAAAATGAGGTTAGAAAATGCCTCTCGATAGCGTTGGAGTTGTTCGCTGGTTTCGGTGCGATCGAGGTCGGTTCCTACATCTTTGGCTTCCACGTAACCCAAAGTTAACTCTCGCTGTCTGACGGTAAAGTCGGGAATGCCAGATTTGTTTCCTTTTTCTTCAATGACCGCATCAATATCGTTGTCTGGATCGTCAAGTAAGTTTTTAAGTGCGGGGTAGTGGCTGCGTTCGCTCCCTTTTTTCAGGTTCTTTTGAATGGCGTTGAGATAGGTATCGAAAGAAAACGAAGTCATGGGTTTTGCGATGGATAGAAGTTGATTGGGAGGGCGAACGCCGTTCGCCCCTACTACTATTCGATGGGAAAGCTAGGAATTGCTGCGTCGATCTCTTCCATAATTTGCATCGTTTCCTTGAGAGCGACGACTATCTTTTGGTAGTGTAGCACATCGTCAAAGGATAGGGTACGCTTGGCTTTTTTTCGGTCTTTGAGCCATTTTTCCAAGACTTGGTAGCCGCCAACTTTGAACTCCCAAACTTCGGGAGGAATTCCCGAAAAGTAGCGAGTTTTGTTGATGTAAACTCGTTGTTTTTCAGGTTTGTATTTAACCGTAGTCACAGTGTTGTCGCCATCACCCTCGAATTTAGTGATGAGTTTGTTTAGCTTTTGGGATTTCATCAGGTGCAATTCCACTAATTCCTGCCCCTTGGCAGATAAGGTTTGGAAGAGTTCGTTGTTGCTGGTGAGAGGAAGACGAGGAAAGTCAATTTTGAGAAATTCGGCGTAGCGTTGGCGGTAGGTGGGGCTGTGGAAGATGGCGTAGATGTAGTAAAATATGGCTTCTGGCGTGGGAATGTAACCCAATTTTGCGAGGATGGATTGCAGGAAGTCAGAACTAAAGTTAGGAGATTTATCGACAAGGAGATTGCCTTGTTGGTTCGTTGTATCGGGATAAATGTAGAGAGGGAAATTATGATTGGATTCTTTGGTGATATTTGAAATTAGGCAGTCGTTGGGTACAAGATCGGTAACAAAAAAGTGCCGATACTCCATCGTAGATATTTGTCGAGAACAAAGCAAACATAAGTTATCTTTTCTAAACATATGTTGCTTGAGATCGGGACGGATTCGATCCATAATCGAGCTAGAATAAAACATAAATCGGTTATCAAAGGGACGATAAGCACACAAATCTATATGCTGCAAATAGTTGTCTTGACTTGCAAGTTCTCGAGCAGCAGAATTGTAATCCCAGGAACCAAGTGCGTATTTTTTAGCGTAATCCAAATCTTGATTGCGAACGGTTTCAACAAGTTCGTTGATTCTTTTTTTTAGTTCGCTAGAATCAAAGTCAATCGCATATCGATCGCGATGACTTTTGAATCCATAAATATGTAGAGGCATCAGATCCGTGATTTTCCAGCCTGTGTTATATTCATCTAATAAATCGACATCTTGCGGAACAAACAGATAAAACGGCGATTGGGGAAAAATTTCTTCCCACTTCACCGTTGTTACGTCGCGTTCTTCGAGATAGCGATATTTATCTTCTCGCGATCCCCACAGATGAGCGTGATAGAATTGAGTCATAATGGGTTATGGAAGCGATCGTCACTGGAATCATATCATACACCCGACGCGCGATCGGTGACAATGCTCGCAACACGATCGGAGGGCGAGGCATTGTCTGTGTCAATTTCTGTAAAAAACGATCGCGATCGGTGACAATGCCTAGCCCCTACGCATTCATACCTAAAACTGAACAACATCGGTATCCACATCGATCGCGATCGCACCCAAACGACGAATCCCTTCTCAACCACTCCAACCTATGATATATTTAGATTGTACCTCCCTCATCGAATCGCCTGTTAGCGAATTGTACTATGGAAGGCGTAACGGCCAAATTAAAGAACTATCAGCAAATTGTGCAACAATTGTTGATGGAATATTCAGAAAGTAAGCCAGCTTATGGCGAGATTGAAGTTGAAACTATTTTTGATACGCAACAAGATCGCTATCAAATTGTACACCTGGGTTGGCAGCATCAGCGCTGGGTACATCATTGTGTTATCCACTTAGATATCCGCGATGAAAAAATTTGGATTTTCCAGAATTCAACGGAACACGATATTGCAGAAGATTTAGTCGATTTAGGTGTATCCAAGCAGGACATTGTGCTAGGTTTTTGCCCTCCTTTTATACGGGGAATGAGTGACTATGCAGTAGGTTGAAGATCGCCATACGCAAACGATCGTCGATCGCAAACAGAAATTTTGTTCTTAAATGTTGTCTCAATTTGAGGAAAACTATGCCAACCTACTTAGTTACAGGATCCAGTCGCGGTATCGGTTTAGAATATTGTCGCCAACTCCAACAAAGAGGAGATGAGGTCATCGCAGTTTGCCGTTCTGTCACCGATGAGATAAAATCTCTCAACGTAGAGACGATCGCGGGGATTGATATTACCAGCGATGAAGCAGTCGCCAAACTCACTCAACAAGTCGGCGATCGTCCCCTTGACGTTCTGATTAACAACGCCGGAATTGTCGAACGCTTTGGATTGACAGACTTAAATCTTGACAGCATCAGGCGGCAATTTGAAGCGAACGCGATCGGTACGCTGCGAGTCATTCGCGCCCTGTTAAACAACCTCAAAAATGGCTCTAAAATTGCCATTATGACCAGCCGCATGGGGTCGATCGAGGATAATACTTCTGGCAATTCCTACGGCTATCGAATGTCAAAAGTCGCCGTATCGATGGCGGGAAAATCGTTATCTCTCGACTTGAAACCCAGGGGAATTTCCGTCGCGATCCTGCATCCAGGGCTCGTGCAAACGCGGATGACAAACTTCACCAATTCTGGAATTACCCCCGAAACCTCGGTGAAAGGATTACTCGATCGCATTGACGAACTCACCTTAGAAAATACGGGCACGTTTTGGCACGCGAACGGCGAGATCTTGCCTTGGTAACTGACTCCTGCGGATATTTTACAACCGCACTCTATCCCAATTTATCTCGTTACCAGTATCGCCTTCACCGAAAAAACCATCTGAGTTTATCCTATTTATCTGTGGTTAACAATGCCATCTCCAATGCTCCAAAAACTCACTACAGATATCCTCGTTGTCGGTGGTGGCACGGGAGGAACGGCGGCGGCAATCCAAGCGGCCCGTCGCGGTGCTAATGTGGTGTTAGTCAGCGAGTTTTCTTGGTTGGGTGGAATGCTGACTTCTGCGGGAGTTTGCGCCCCCGACGGTAACGAATTGATGGCATGGCAAACAGGAATTTGGGGCGAGTTTTTACGGGAATTGCAACTTCGGCATCCAAAGGGTTTAGACTGGGGGTGGGTGAGTTTCTTTAATTTCGATCCGCGCATTGGGGCGAAAATTTTCATCGACTGGGTGACAGCATTGCCAAACTTGACCTGGATTCGCGATCGCGTTCCGTTGGAAGTCCTGAAAACAGGCGATCGCGTTTTCGGTGTCCGTTTTTCCGACATGGAAATTCGCGCCCAAATTGTTATAGACGGTACGGAATTGGGCGATTTATTGCCTTTAGCCGAGATTTCTCACCGTTGGGGTTGGGAACTCAAAAACGAATTTAACGAACCCAGTGCGCCAGAACATCCCAACCCGCTAACGCAAAAGTATCCGATACAGTTGCCGACTTGGGTTGTATTGTTGCAAGACTTTGGAGATGGCGAAATCGCCCCAGAAATCCCACCTCCTCCTAACTACGAAGAAAGTCACTACGCTGATGCTTGGCAAGGCTACAAACCCGAAGAGTTTATAAATTACGGCCGGCTTCCGAACAACTTATTGATGGTAAACTGGCCCAAATCCGGTAACGACTATGGCGAAGGATTAGAAAGACTGGTACAATCGCCAACAGCGAGACAAGAATTTCTGCAAGAAGCCTACTGGCACAGTCAAGGTTTTGCCTATTTTATTCAAACTCATCTCGATCGCCGCTACGGGTTAGCCAACAACATTTTTTCCCATAACGGACAAACGCCGTTTGCCCCTACAACTGGCTTCGCCTTGCACCCTTACTACCGTGAAAGTCGCCGTATCAAAGGCTTGCAAACCGTCACAGAATCGGATATATTGCCTGTTGAAAATGGCACGGTGGGGCGCTTGTGGCCAGACGCGATCGCCATTGGCAACTACGACAACGACCATCACTATCCCTTACCTTTCTCCCCGATCTCAAAAACCCTTCGTTGGGGCGGACGCATCACCGGAACGCCGTTTACGATTCCTTATGGCTGCTTAATTCCAGAGGCGATCGACGGTTTTCTTGCTTGCGAAAAAAACATTTCTGTCTCTCATATTGCTAACGGTTCGACTCGCTTGCAACCGTTGGTACTCAATATCGGGCAAGCGGCGGGAATGGCGGCCGCTTTGTGCGTCGAAAAGGGTTGCCAACCGAGGGAGTTGTCTGGTAAACTGTTACAAAATGCCTTGCTAACTGATACTATTGCTCCTGCCGGGATCGTCCCCCTGTTCAATTCTTTACCGACCGATGGCGACTGGCTGGACTGGCAGCAATATTACCGCGATCGCGTTTCATCCTACCCCAAAAATGGCTATTCTCCAGTCACCAAAACTGTAGGGGCAAACGGCGTTTGCCCTCCAAACAACACAGAAACTTTTTCCGGCATTTTCTGTCGTCTTGGCGAACAGCACTACCAACTCCAAACCCGCGATCGCCTTTGGACAGTTGTCACCCTGCATCCCGACATCGATCGCGCCTTACAAACCGTACCCCACAATACCCAAATTTCCGGCCGCGGGTGCTTTAACCGGGCTGGAAATTGGATTATCATAGATAGTATCTCTGGATTAAGGAGCGATACCGCCCATGCTTAGGTTACGCTGGTCTGCCCTCGTCGGCTTGCCCCTGCTGTTCGGAGGAGTTGCACCGTCTGTGAAGGCGGCAATTTCCGTTTCGCCACCGCTAACGGCCGAACCGCAACTGGCAAGTTCGCAACTGCTCGAGCGCGGACGATCGCTGTACCAGTCCGGGCGCTTTGCCGAAGCTGCCGAAGCCTGGAGCGCGGCCACTGACGAATACGGAGATCGCGGCGATCGCCTCTACCAAGCCTGGAGCGCCAGCTATCTCTCCTTAGCCTATCAGAACTTGGGACAATGGGAACAAGCCCGAGTTGCCATCGATCGCAGTACGGAACTCCTCGAAAGCGAACCCCTGGAAACGGCTGAAGAATACGCCGTCTTAGCGCGGGCGCTCAACGCCCGAGGTAGCTTAGAACTGGCCATGGGGCACGCCCAAGCCGCCTTAGAAGCCTGGGAAGAAGCCGAACGGGCCTACACCGCCGCCGGAGATGATGTCGGGCGGCTCGGCAGTCAAATCAACCAAGCTCAAGCCTACCAAACCCTAGGCCTGTACCGTCGCGCCACCGTCACCCTCGAGGCAGCCAATGCCGAACTGCAAAACCAGTCCGACTCGCTGCTGAAAGCCTACGGACTGCGGAGTTTGGGAGTCGCCTTACAAGTGGTGGGGGACTTGGGGCGATCGGAAGCCGCCCTCAAACAAAGCCTGAGTATCGGCGAGCAGTTGCAGGCCACCGAAGAAATTGCCGCCACCCTGTTCGCCCTGGGCAACACGGCTCGCGATGCCAACGACAGCGATCGCGCCATTGAGTATTACGAACGGGCTGCCACCACCGCCGTCAACCCAATGACGGCCCTCAATTCTCGCCTCAACCAAATGGGGACAGCCATCGATACCGGCCAAGAAAGTGCGGCTCGATCGTTAGTCCCCGAAGTTGAAACCTTGCTATCTGGACTCTCTCCCAGCCGTCCGGCCATTTACGCCCAGGTCAACTTCGCTCAAAGCCTGATGGACTTGTCCGATACAGATAGCAGCCGTACCGGCCGCCTTCTGGCCACCGCCGTTAACCAGGCCCGTACCATCGAAGATCCCCGTGCAGAAGCCCACGCCCTCGGCACGCTGGGCCCACTCTACGCACGCCCAGGACGCACAG
>CAKZKB010000055.1 GCA_937121005.1 uncultured cyanobacterium
TACCCCTAGATGCTAGGATACCTGAATGCTTACATCGTAACTAAGCCTGATATAGACCCTATCTATCATACTCTATGGATCCATTAATTCTTGCCACTGCCACCTTAGAAGTTGCTGCTTCTACAGCAATCAATCGCTTATTTAGCACCTATTCTGTTAGTGCAAGCGGAACTGAGTACGTTATCTCCTCCGCAGTAACAGCAGAGTTTAAAAAATGTCTCAATATTGCTGCGCGAGCTTTCCTCGAATCTATACGAAAGGAAGTTCGAGAAAAAGAATCCCTATGTGGTTTAGAAGAAAGAGCCTTGACCCGATATTTAGAATCCCCGGAAGTGGCTGAAGAAATATCGCACTTGCTCGATCCGGGAGTAGAAATCTTCGATCGCGGTCGAGTGACGCAAGCTGCAAGAGCATTTCTTCCTGAAGAGGTTGATGAAGACGTTTTACAAGTTATCTTCAATGCTTGGGATAACTTTCTGAAAGCCTTTTCTTTTGCCTCCCGTTCTGCTCCTCACCTGAGAGAGTTTCTGCGAGCCAGTTACGAAGCAGGTAGCTTCCGCGCCTTGGCGAATATTGAAGATGTTCTCGATAAAATGAGCAATGCAATTAACGAGATCGATCGAGAAGAGTTAGCAATGCGGGAGGCGGTCAAATCCTACTTCGACGAATTGCAGGTTTACAAAAACTGGGCAATGGATTATCAGCTAGGCGGAGGGATGTAAGCGATCGATGCTAGGTGGAATTAAGGAAACAGTAGAACAATTAACAGTCAAAGTCAGCGAACTGTACCGCGAACTGGTTACGAACACAGTGCAGTTTACAAGAACTGCGATCGTACACCAAAGAAACCTTAGACGAGTTTAAGCGCTTAATCGAACGGTTAAGTGATAAACTAGAACAAGCCGAAAAAGATCGCATTCGCCGAGAAACAGAACTGATGTCCAAAATTAATGCTTTAGAAGCAAGGTTAGATGCTTTAAGCGAGCAAGCACTTCACGCCGCAGCTAGAGAAGCGGCACAGCAGGTGTTTGAAAACATGGCATCTCAACATGAAACGGGAAATATTTCGCCTCCAGGGAAGAACAAACCCAAAGAACTTCCTGATGGCAATAATGAATAAGGCATACTTGTCGCTTGACAACCAACGATCGTGATTCCACCTGCATTCGAGTACAGTTTACCCGTAATTCGTGGCGTACAAGCGCGTCGCGAGTATTATATTGCCATGTGTCCGGTGCGCCTGCTGCCGAAGTTGTTTCCCTTAGAACAGGAAAAACGGCCGCCGCAAGCGCGATCGCAACGCCAACTCGATCGCCGTCGGGTGCCCAAAATTGCTCGCTACATTCTCGACAATCCCGATAGTTATACCACCTCGGCGATCGCGGTTTCCATCGATGGGGATCTGGTTTTTGAGGCCATTGGCGATTCGGGAGACGCGCAGCAAATCGGTCGCCTGCGAATTCCCATGGAGGCCAAGTTTATCATTAATGACGGCCAGCATCGCATGGCGGCGTTACAAATGGCGTTGCAAGATAACGAAGCATTAGGCGAGGAGACGGTGGCGCTGGTACTGTTTGTGGATACAGGTTTGCAGCGATCGCAGCAACGCTTTAGCGATCTCAATCGTTTTGTGGTGCGACCGCCTAACTCTTTAAATATTTTATACGATCGTCGCGATCCCGATGCCGAAATTGCTCGCCAAGTGGTCGATCGCGTCGCACTGTTTCGCCACCTCACCGAAACCGAACGCAATACCCTCCCGAAGCGATCGCCAAAACTCTTTACCTTGAGTGGCATTTATCAAGCCAATGTCGCCTTGTTGAACCAGCATCGCGATTTGAGTTTAGACGAATGCGTAGAACTCGCATCTGATTTTTGGAGCGTTGTGGGTAACTATTTACCCGAATGGGAAGAGGTGTTAAAAGGACGCGCCACCAGTACCGAGATTCGCCAAAGTTTCCTCCACTGTCATACCATTTCTCTGGTGGCCTTGGCAACGGCGGGAGCCATGGCGATCGCCATTTATCCTGACGACTGGGAAACTCGTTTAGAAGCGATCGAAACCCTGGACTGGAAGCGATCGAATCCCGACTGGGAAGGAAAAGTGCTCCTAGATGGCCGCATTTCCAAGTCTCGCGCCAGCATTGGTTTTTTAACCGCCTATTTGAAGCGCCATTTGGGTTTGCCGTTGACTCCAGAAGAGGAAAAATGGTAATATTGCGGTAGGGATTCAGGTGACAACTCGGTACACCTAGGTGGGCGAAGCATTCTTTAAGGTATTAGGTATTAGGTATTAGGTGTTAGGGAAATTGAAGGCTTCGTTGTAGCTTTCTAATATTCTGCACTTAGAACCTGCGTACTAAATTCAGGTGACAACCCGATACACCTGGGCGGGCGAAGCATTCTTTAAGGTATTAGGTATTAGGTATTAGGTGTTAGGGAAATTGAAGGCTTCGTTGTAGCTTTCTGATATTCTGCACTTAGAACCTGCGTACTGAATTCAGGTGACAACCCGATACACCTGGGTGGGCGAAGCATTCACCCTGTTTAGTTATCGGTAAAATCGTTCGTTAACTTGTGTGAATGCTTCGCCCCTACACATACCGTTACTGTTTTAAAAGATCTGAGATCGCACTCCTATAAAACGGCTGTCGAAACGCGGTGTCGTTGTTCAAGCGTCGCCGATCGCTCGCGAACTTCCGAAGAAAACGTCGTCGCGATCGCGCCGCTATCTTCAGTGCGTACCGTCGCCACTCGCAACCGCAAATTAGGAGACGCAAACCAAATTCGCTCTTCTGTGGTGGCGCGATCGTATTCAGTGACCATCGTCATGGTATCGTCATCTTGCAGCCGGTAAATGCAGTTGCGAATTGCACCTTCTTCGGGCCGCGATCGCAGCATTTTTCCTCGGTTGGGATTGTCGGGATCGGGAAGGGGAACCAGTAAATAATGTTCGTCAGCTTCGCGATTTTTGGTATCGCCAGTGGCAGTTATTTCTAGAGGATGAAACACCAAATCCACACTGACATCGTACCACCGACACAACTCGATAACTTGGCGATCGTTGGCAGGTAACGCCCGAATGGTTATCGTACTGCGAAGATCTTCAAAACCGCCAAGCATCAAATCGTGACCGCTACGCTGCGATCGCCACTGACCTAAAGATAACCGAAAAAATTGAGTAACGTTCATATGGAACAACGCAACAACGCATCAACGAACAACGAACAACGATCGACGAAATGTAGGGGCGAAGGGCCTTCGCCCTTTTACCTTTATACTGAGGAAGGGTCAACGCCGTTGACCCCTACTGTTTGCATTCCACGCCAAACCCAGCTAAAACAACGCGATCGAGGGGTTGTTCTTCCGGGGGACGTTCGTAGGTGAGAATTTTACGGATCCGCAGTTCGGGGTTAATTAAAGTAATGCTGTCAACGGCGACAACGCGAGTGTAGTTGGTGGTCATCACCAGTTCCCCATCGTCGCTGCGATAGGTAAAATGGGAAATAATCGGCCGTTCTTCTTCGTAAGCGCGATCGCGCAGGTAGTCGCCAGTGGTGAGACCGGGTTCCGATCGCCGGGGAACGAACAAAAAGTTAAGACTTTGCGAGACTTCCTCTCCCGTTTCCGAGACCGTCTCGAAGTTAAGATGGTAGCCGGGAACCTCGTCGAGATTGGCGGGGGGGACGTATTGGTTGTCGGCCAGGACTTTGGTTTTGTTGGCCGGACTCAGGGGAAGGATGGTAAACTCAGTGCGCGATCGCTCCACCTCGTCGCGCCTCATATAGTGGTAAGTGCGCTCGGTGGCCCAACTCCCCACGCAACACTCGAAAAAATCGCCAAAGGCGATCGCCTTCGTTTTCATCAACCGTTTCCCCCAGTGACAAAGTGGAAATCTTTGTTACATTAAGAATTATGACAAATACGCTACCACCATCGATAGCGCTCTGCCGTTATGGTAGCATCAACCGCTTATTTCGGAGGCTTGCTCCATGTCTGCGCCCGTTTTCCCCACGCAACTGACCCTCCCGACTCTTGTCGAAGACTTTTTTCGGCAAACGGCAGGTCGCTGGAAGTCCGAGCGTCGCTACTATACTCTAAAACAAGAAGAACCTCAAGAAGTTGTTAGCTATCTCGACATCGAGTTTCTCGAACCCGGATGCGAGTTACTCGCGGATCTGCAACAGCGACACGAACTCGACACCCCCTTACGTTGCGGAACCCGCATCAGTTGGGACAGTCGCTACATTCGTCCCGAAATCGCCAAACCCGTGCGCGGTTCGACGGTGTTCGGCGTACTCGGAGAAACATTATATCGCGATCGCGGTTTTGCTACCCCCAATCCGGTGACAGCGCGGTATAGTTTTGTCGAACCTCAAACGTTTCGCCTGCATACCGAGTACGACGGTGCGGCGTTCCAGGAAGAAATCAAACTCATCAACGCGCAATATCGCACTCGCCAAACCATTATTTCTCGCAACGACGAAGCGCAGATGATTATCCAGTATTTGGAAAAACGACTGTCGTAGTGCTTCGCAATGTCTCGCTCCTCCACTATTTTACAACAACGGTTGCGATCGCGCCAATTCCTCTAAATCCAACCCTTGCAACTTCTCCCCTGCATTTTCGATCGCCCCTTTTCCGCGCAAAAACCCCGTATTTGCCCCCGGACAAATCCACTGCAACGACTCCCTAGAAAAGCGATCGCGCAACTGGCGAACGCTTTCGAGTTGTCGGGGCCAGTGAAAGGTTTTCGCCGTGCGTAGCGGAACCGGATCCCCGGCGCGATCGCACAGCAAATGACGACCCGAAAATAACATTTTGCCCCCCGGATAGTAATAGCAACTCGAACCCGGCGAATGTCCCGGAGTCCAAATGGCCGTCAGGGTATCCGCGATCGCCATCTGGTCGGCGAACGTCGTCACCGCCACCCCCGGTAATAAATACGCCTCGCGTTCCTGTACCGCCACCTCGCACCCCGTCGCTTCCCGGAGGCGATCGACCCCGGCCATGGCCCCACGATGGGTCAGCGCCAGCCAGCGCACGCCGATCGTCTGTAAAAATTCGGTAATTTCCGGCGTTGCGGGGGGAGAATCGATGAGAAAATTGGCATCATTTTCTACAATAAGATATGCGGTGGCTCCAAGAGTGTCCCGATTGGGTGCAAACGCAAAGACGCGATCGCGTACCGCTCGCAATTTTTCGGGCGGGTTGCAATGAGGGGGGAACATGGCTCTCTGGTTACTGCTATTTTTCGGACTGATTACCTACTATATCTTGCGGCGCAGCGTGGCTCGCATTACCCGCACGCCCGTTTGGATGCTGTGGCTGGTGATGATGGCCCCAGCCGGAATTTTGATTGTCTGGGCGATCGCCCGAGGGGACGAACAACCGCCCTTGCTGCTGGCGGCTGGCCCCTTCCTGGTTTGCTTCGTGCTCTACTGGTATTTGGTACAACGGGGCCGCATTCCGCCCCAACCGCGATCGCCTAGCGCCTCAGTTGGAGAATCGCCCCAACCCGCCGAGAGTCCGCCCCCCGAGGCTAAAGAGATCCCGGCCCTGCGACCCATCGATTCTGACGAAGAAACCCAACTGCGCGACTGCTTCCCCTGGACGGTGTACGCTTTGCGCCAACTGGAATATCGACCGCAAGCGGTGATCTGTCGGGGTCAGTTGCGAACTAACCCGGAAGATGCGTATCAAACCGTGCGCGATAAAGTCGATCGACTGTTCGGCGATCGCTTTTTGCTGGTCTTCCATGAAGGAATGGTGGGCAAACCCTTCTTCGTTTTAGTCCCCAACCCGCAAGGAAATGTTTCCGAAACCGATGAATCTCTCGATCGCCCCGGTTTAGCTGCTGCTTTACTGTTTATCACCCTGTTTACCACCACCTATATCGGTGCGGAGTTGGCGGGCATTTCTGCCGAAGAGTTTCGCTCCAACCCCCAACTGTTGCTTTCTGGGTTGGGCTATTCTTTGCCACTGATGGCGATTTTAGGAGTACACGAATTCGGTCACTACCTGGCAGCTAAATTACATAACATCCGGGTGACGCTGCCCTATTTTATCCCCTTCCCCCTGTTTTTAGGGACGTTTGGAGCCTTCGTCCAAATTCGATCGCCCATGCCCAACCGTCGCGCTCTGTTTGATATTAGCATTGCCGGGCCGCTGGCTGGCTTTGTGGCAACCATTCCTTTTCTCCTGTGGGGGTTAGGTCATTCTAACATCGTTCCGGCCACAGAGAGTTCTGGGCTGGTGACGTTTGAAGAACTCAAACCGACCTTTTCTTTGCTGCTGTCGGCACTAAGTAAATTGAGTTTGGGCGATGCAATATCGGCGGACAAAGCGATCGATCTGCATCCCGTCGCCATCTCTGGATATCTGGGATTGATTTTGACCGCATTTAATCTTATGCCCGTCGGTCAACTCGATGGGGGGCGGATCGTTCATGCTATGCTAGGCAAGCGCAGCGCGATCGCGATCGGGCAAGTGGCTCGCTTATTCATGTTAGTTTTAGCCGCCATTCATCCCGAGTTGTTGCTGTGGGCAATTCTCCTATTCTTGATGCCCATTCGCGACGAACCTGCCCTCAACGATGTCAGCGATCTCGACAATCTCCGCGATTTCCTCGGAGTATTTGCCTTAGCCGTTCTCGTCTCAATTCTGTTGCCGCTTCCAGGGACGCTAGCCTCGGCTTGGGGGATCTAAAAGAGGTGCGAGGTGCGAGGTATGAGGTTTGAGGTACGAGGGGTGAGGTTTGAGGTTTCAAGGATGAAGGATGAAGATTAATTTCTCCTTGTCTCCTTGTCTCCTTGTCTCCCCCTCTCTTCTAAGCTGTGCGATCGACAACTGCAATACATTCGATTTCCACTCGCGCTCCTTTCGGCAACTTGGAGACTTCCACGCAGGCCCGCGCCGGGGCGTTTTCCGAGTCAAAATACTGGGAATAGACCTGGTTCATGGCGGCAAAATCGCCTAAGTCGGTTAAAAAAACTGTTGTTTTGACGATATCTTGAAAAGTTGCCCCGGCTGCTGTTAGAATGGCTTCTATGTTTTTGAGAACGCGATCGGTTTGGGCTGCAATATCGTCGGGGGCAACCATGTCGTTAGTGACCGGATCTAACGGGATTTGTCCGGCGACAAAAATCAGTTCTCCAACCGCCGCGATCGCCTGATTGTAGGGGCCGACGGGAGCGGGAGCGCGATCGGTACGGATGACGTTACGAGACATAGCAGAGGGGATTGTTGACAGTTCGGGCCAATTTTATAGCAAATCGGGTTTTGTTCTGTTTGTCAACCCCTTCCCCAAATCCTTACAGACTTTTTACAATAGCCTCCCCCGGAATGATACCGATTTCGATGCGGTAGGGTAGAATAGTCGAGCGACGCAGAGGTTGTTTCCTCCCTAATTCTTAACTCGTATGGCAACTTACGACTGTATTATCGTTGGCGGCGGCCCCGCAGGCGCGACAGCCGCTTACCACTTGGCGAAGAACGGACGATCGGTTCTCGTTTTAGAAAAAGAGCCCGGAGACAACCGCAAACCCTGTGGCGGTGGCGTTTCTCCGGCGATCGCGCAATGGTTCGATTTCGATCTGTCCCCGGCGATTTCGCTGAAAGTGAAGCGGCTTCGCTATACCTGGAAAGGTGAAGATCCCGTCGATGTTCGGTTACAAACTGCCGAACCGATGTGGATGGTGCGGCGAGAGGTTTTCGATCTGTTTTTGCTGGCGAAAGCGGCGGAAGTGGGAGCCGAAATTCGCGATAATACCACCGTTAGCGAGATTGAATTTGCGGACGATCGCTGGACGGTGCGGACGGATAAAGATACGGTTTCGGCTACCTATCTCGTGGCGGCCGATGGTGCGAACAGCTTCATTGCCCGCGAGTTAGGCATTAAACCGGGGAAACTTCGGCAAGCGGCAGCTTTGGAAGTTCCGGCCAATCCGGGTGACGACGCAACCATTAATTTCGACCTCGGTTCGATTAAAAATGGGTTTATTTGG
>CAKZKB010000056.1 GCA_937121005.1 uncultured cyanobacterium
GTTTGTTGTCCCGAGCCAGTTTGCGAATCGGTTGTAGTATAGGAGAACAAAACTTAACAGCGATTGTAGCGCAACAGGGGGACGTTTGGAGCGCAAGTTCAATTAAAAATTAAAAATTAGAAATTAAAAATCGAGTTTTTCTGTCTGAAGTTGGGTTTTTGGATTCACAATCTTTGCGATCGCAATTGGAAGAAACAACCATGAACGAACCAGCATCAACGCCGAAACGAGGAGTCCTCGACTTCCTCAACATGATTTACGACGGACATCACGAATATGCTGTCATGGCAGTTAAAGCGCCATTCGAGGAAACAGTGCGATCGTTTATTGATTGTCGGCAAGAGCGTCCACTTAGAAGGCGAACGAATTGGAAAGGTTATGCAAACCGAGGAGAAGATAAGCTCGAGAGAGCAACGGTGCGATGGGTTAAAAATATTGAAACGCGATCGCCTAAAGAAGGAGACTATTTAACGTTTGCTTTTCCGGTTCTCCAGGTGAAAGGCTCTCAGTGGACAGTCATCCTAAAGTCTCTATTTGTTTATAATCAAGAGTCTATCGATATGACTCGCGAAGCAGCGATCTTATCGTCTATGCGGCAAACTCAAGTTGTTACCTTTGCGGAGGAAGACACTTCCAGCGCAATGGTATACGGCATTTTTGAGAACGGAAACAAAGTAGAAAAGTTCGAGGCCTGGGACTGGACAAGTTTTGAGTCCCAATTACGATCCGAGCCAGCGCTCTTTCTTGAACTGTTTGAACTCAAACAAGAAGACGAAGAGAATATTTGGCAAAAGAAAAGTTCCAACTTCGATATCAATCGCAAATACGATTTCAGGGAGCAGGCACGAGTTAAGTTTGTTAATGCAACATTCAGCAAACTGGGAATTTATATTCCGGCTTGCTATCCGGTGACTGACGATGGCGAACCCATGCTGGCGATCGATCCAGCATCGGAAAATACCATCGATCGCGCTGGCTGGGTTGAAGTTAAATATACTAATATAACGTAATGTAAAGCTCCATATTTGCCGACGCGACAATAGGCAAGCAGTCGGCTGTGCGGCTGGTGAGTGTGGCGATCTTGTTTCTTTAGAAGGAGGGAAAATCTATCTTTAGGAGGGGTCTCGCCCTTCAGGATCCACTCGATTGTATCATCTTGTGTAGAATTCTTTGCACGAACCGGAAACTTGGCCTATGATAGAACGCAATCGGGAAATCTTAAGGAATTGTTAAACCCAACTGGACGGGCTCTTTAGGGGGTATGCCAATCCACCGAGAGTCACTACCTGGAAACGCATTCTCGTGTTTTCGCGTCCAATATTGGGATTAAGCATCGAAGGAGAACACTATGACTCCCGTCATTTTACGCCAACTGTGGTCGGCGATCGAAGCTATCCAGGCTAACGTCCTGCTCAGCCTCGACGATGCCAGTTTAGTCCGACTTGCCATCGAGCGCGTCGCCCAAGAAAGACCCCTTAATGGCGACGAAACCAACCGCCTGCAAGAATATCTTAGCGCGAAAACCTCCTTGATTCGCGACTTAGCGCAGCAGCGCGGAGCCGGGGCGACAACCTAAACTGTAACTGCGTTTCGGGGCAATATTGCGGCTTCTGTGAAAATTTTCGCCTACTCTTACGCCGATCGCCCCCTCGATCGCGCCCCCGATCTGGCAGCTTGGGGGACGGATATCGATCGCGCTTATACCGATATTGGCGATCGCGCCGCCTTACACCAACTTCTCGCGGCTTGCGAAGCCGAACCCGTCGGCTATGTTTTGGTACGCCGCATGGAAGAATTGGGCGACTCGGTTGCCGAAATTGGCGATCGCCTCTCTCGCCTGCAAGGGTTGGGAGTAGAGGTGGTGGCTGCCGAAACCGAGGACGGCGCGACCCTAGAACAATTTTATACCCTGCAACAACACGAGCGCAGCCGTCGCATTCGCCAAGGCCACGCTCGCAACCGGGTTCGCGCCTTACCGCCACCGGGAAAAGCGCCCTACGGCTACCGTCGCGGTAAAGATGGCTATACGGTCGATCGCGCCGCCGCCCCGGTGGTAAAGGACTTTTTCGAGCAATTTCTGCTGTACGGTTCCCTGCGAGGGGCAGTTCGCTATATCGGGCGGCGCTACGGTAAAAAAATCTCAGCCACCACCGGGCGACGCTGGCTCGTGAATCCAGTGTATCGCGGCGACCTCGCTTATGGCAATGGAGAAGTGGTGCGCGACACTCATGCTGCTATTATCGACCGAGAGGAAGCTGCCCAGGTCGATCGCCTGCTGCGTCGCAACCGCCGCTTGCCCCCGCGTACTGCTAGCGCCCCGCGATCGCTGGCCGGACTGGTGTCTTGCGGGACCTGCGGCTGTAAAATGACGGTGGCGCGGGTGACGCAACGAGGTAAAAACAAGGAGTATTCCTATTTGCGTCCCCTAGAGTGCCCGCAACAGCCCAAATGTGGGTCGTTACCTTATGAAGAAGTTTTACACAAGACGATCGCGGCTGTTTGTCGGGACTTGGTACGAGTGGTGGCGGGGTTGCCGACAGTGGCAATGGGAGAAGCCAAGCGATCGCTGCAAGCTGAGATCGCCCAAAAGCAGCAAATTCTCGATCGCTTGCCCGGTTTGGTGACAGAAGGAGTTTTAGACGACAGTACCGCCGGGTGGCGATCGTATCAGTTAAAGACAGAGATTTCTGCCTTGCAAACCCGCTTGGAACAGTTGCCCCCCGTGAACTTAAAGGAAGTGGCGAAAGCAGTTT
>CAKZKB010000057.1 GCA_937121005.1 uncultured cyanobacterium
CAAGACTCAAGACGAATTTTTAATTTTTAATTTTTAATTCCGCGAAGCGGTTGACGATCGCTCTGGAAATCTTTCCCGCTTGAGCAGCAAACAAGCGACAACAATGCCAATAATCGCCAAAAATCCTATCGGGTAAAACACATAATTATATGCCCCAAATAAATCGCGAATTCGGCCCGTTACCAGTGTTCCAATCAAAGCACCAGCGCCATAGGCTGTAAAGACAATGCCATAGTTTTGAGCGTACCGATCGGGATTGAAAAAGCGCAATGTAATCGTGGGAGCCATAGCCAGCCATCCCCCAAGACAGAACCAAAACAAGCAGAAGGCAATCAGGTAGGTGGCGACTTGTCCAGATCGAGCATTCACCATTAACACGCAGGCGATTAAGATCGCCACGTAGGATAAAATTGCAATGTAGTGAGGCTTAAACCGATCGCTCAACCAACCAAACAACGGACGACTTACCCCATTGCACAGAGCAAATAAGGCAACACTCCTAGCAGCTACAGTTGCATTAATTTCGATCGTTTCCTGCCCAACTGGACTGGAAATGCCAATCGCACTTAAACCAGCTAAGGTTCCGATCGCGTAGCAAAGCCACAGCCCATAAAACGATCGACTCTGGAGCAATTTCTTAGGATAGGTTGAAATTGAGCTTGATGCGGAAGCGACGATCGTCTCTCGGGGATGCCAGCCTTTAGGTGGCAACTTCAGCGTCATAGCAATGGCTAGAATAATGGCTGTAAAGGCGATACCAAAAATGCGTAAGGTAGACCGAACCGAATAGGCCGCGATTAATTGGTTCGCTAAGGGAGCCGTAATCAGGGGTGAAAGTCCAAACCCAACAATTGTCAACCCCAAGGCCAACCCTTTTTTATCAGGAAACCAGCGAGATACGACAACCATAGGGATACCATAGGTAATCCCCACCCCGGTTCCACCAATTACCCCATAGGTGAAGACCAGTATTCCAATATGGGTCGCAAAACTTGAAAGAATATAGCCTAAGCCGACAACAATCCCTCCGATCGCCGTTGTCAGGCGGACACCAATCCGAGGAATGTAAAAACCCGCGATCGGCATCAATGCAGCATAGAAAACTAAACCAAATGTGTACGGCAATATGCTTTCAGTGGCACTGATTCCCAGATCGCTTTCTAAAGAGGGTCTAAAAATACTCCAGGAATATACACTTCCCAAGCAGAGTAAGACGATCGTCCCCAAAGGAATGAAAAACCACCTGCCCCGTTGTGCGGGGAGTCCAAAGAGCGCTATCTTTGGAGCGCCATCAGTTGTTGTACTCATAAGTCAGTGTTGGCTCATCTTGACCCACCAACTAAAATACTCCAAAATCCTGAAGGAGATCGTTAAAATATTTAAAAATTTTGAGTGGGGCGTATCTTAATGCGATCGTCCCATGTTTTTTCCCCTAACTCCTGCAACTGCTCGACTGGACAGACTAACAGCCGACCTTTCCCCCCACTGCTATGGCGGGGGGACTCCCCCCAACCAGGTTTTTAAGCATCTACCAGCGATCGCATTCCCGATCGCTTTGGTGAATGGCAGTTGTTAGTCGCTGCGTCGCGCAGGTAACATTTCTTGGTGACAAGACGGACAGAACCAATACACTCGATGGCTGCTGACTTGGCGTAGCAAGAGCGTTTGACAGCAAAGGCACGGTCGGCTAACCTTGCGGTCGGTGAGGGTGGCGACGTTGGGTGTGAGTTGCATTTTGTAAAGATTTGTTATGAGCTAAGGGTGAAGCGAGGGGCAATCTGCATTTGTCATGGCGCGATCGCCGTCATCTTTTAAATTAACCCTATTTACCGAATGGCAAATCCTTCTCAAGAAAGAGTTATAGGGTCTCCTCCTTTCGATGTCCCTCTCTTGAGGAGAGGAACCGAACAAGCGTGTGTCCCATCGCCACTTGACAAGGCCATGAAACGTCCGTTAGAGTGCTATCGCAAGTAATTCTCATCTGGTAATGTGGGCGATGCACCTTGCTGGTGCGCGTCGAGCGTCACTGGCGTTGGCCTGGGGCCTTGACAAATCTCCATCGCTATCGAAGCATGAGAATCATTCTCTTACGGGCAACCGTTTCCCCATCTGAAGGTACGAATGGCATGGAAAACACAGCAACTTGGCAACGTTGGGTTCGGACAGGGACGTTAGTCGGGGCGGCGATCGTCCTCCCCATGGCCACAAGCGTAGAAGCCAAACCCCTCGACGGCGATCCGGGGACGATGGCACAAATTCCCGGAACCCGCCGCGTCAACTCCGTAGACGACTTTTCCGACGTGCCCCCCGGACATTGGGCCCGCGAGGCCCTCAACGATCTGATTGGCGACTACGGCTGCATCGCCGGGTATCCCGATGGCACCTACCGAGGCAATCGTACCCTAACCCGCTACGAATTTGCGGCCGCTTTAGATGCTTGCGTCGATGCCATTTTAAGTAGCACGGATGAAGTTATTTTTCCGATGGCTCGCCTCGACCCAATCGAACGATTGCAAGAAGAATTTGCCGCCGAGCTCGCCACCCTGCGCGGTCGGGTAGACTCGTTAGAAGAACGGGTGCAATTTCTCGAAGACCATCAGTTTTCCACCACCACAAAACTTGATGGCGAAGTGATTTTTGCCCTCACTGATAGCTTCGGCCCGGCAATTGGCGATGACGAAGGCGACCCCACGCAAACCGCTTTCGGACATCGGACGCGACTCAATTTTGAAACCAGTTTTAGCGGCGAAGATCTGTTAGTGACGCGCTTGCAATCGAGCAGCATTCAAGCGATCGGTGATTTTACCGGAACCCCCGAAGGCGATATCGCTTTTGCCGATGATAACGGTAGCGACATCGAACTCGATGCCTTGTTTTACGAGTTTCCCGTGACCGATCGATTGACGGCGGTCTTAATTGCCAACGCGGGCGCTTCTGACGATATTACCACAACGGTGAATCCCTTTTTTGATGGCGATGGTGCTTACGGTTCGATCACCGCTTTCGGGACGCGCCATCCGATTTACTATCTCATCGAACAGTCGGGTTTCGGGTTAAACTATGCTTTGAGCGATAGCATCGAAATTGCGGCCGGTTATATGGCAACCGATGCAGCAAGTCCCTTAGAAGGGGAAGGTTTGTTTAACGGCCCTTACGGCGCGATCGGCCAGATTGTTTTCCGTCCCAACGACGATTTAGAATTGGGATTAACCTATCTCCATTCTTACAATACCGAAACCGGAACCGGAAGCAATCGCTCTAATTTGCGATCGTTCTCTGAAGGGATTTTTGGCGAACCCATGCCGATCGTCAACAATGCTTACGGCGTAGAATTGTCTTGGCAATTGTCAGATGGATTTGCCGTCGGTGGTTGGGCGGGTTACATCAATACTCAAACCCTTTCTACCCTCAACGGACAGGTCGATCGCGGGAGTGCGGACATTTTTAACTGGGCCGTGACTCTGGCTTTTCCCGACTTGGGTAGCGAAGGCAGTGTTGGCGGTTTGCTAGTGGGAATGGAACCGAAAGTGACCAGCGTCAGCAACAGTTTAGAAAGCGCCTTCGGCGAAGATGACGATACGTCGTTTCACCTAGAAGCGTTCTATCAATATCAATTGAACGACAACATTTTCATCACCCCTGGCGTAGTTTGGTTGACTGCACCCGACCACGATAGCGACAATGACGACATCGTTATCGGTACGATTCGGACGACGTTTACATTTTAATCTTTTTCCCCTTGCGGGATTGGGCGAAGCATTCAGGTGCAACCAAGAAACCCGGTTTCTCAAAGGATGGACTCGAACTTTCTCTGTCTAAAACAAGAAACCGGGTTTCTACACAAATTCGGACGACGTTTACATTTTAGCATTCCCCTGTAGTAGGGGCGATTCGCGAATCGCCCCTACTCTCGAGTGGAAATTTCTCCGGCTTCTGGTGTAGAATTATCTGAAAATCCCTCTAAAATGCGCTCTAACATAGGAAGAATTTTGGTTACTCGTTCGGCACGAATAATCCAATCCCAAACGGGTTCAAACTTTTTCCAACCTCCTGCATAGAAAAGATGTCGCGCCCGATCGTCCCAAGTTTTTTTCGTCAAAGCCCCGGCAAAAATGTTGCGCCAACGGTAAAATTCGCGGTACGATCGCCAGTAGCCCGCCTCTAAGTCATCCGGCGAAATCTGGGTCGGTTTGTAAATAACGTGGCGAGTATCGTACAAGTCCCAATTGTTGGATATAATGCGCCCTTCCGACATCATGCGATCGTAGAGTGCCGTGCCGGGATAGGGTGTTAAAATGTGGAAGGTCGCCGTTTCGATACCGCGATCGACGGCCCATTCTACCGTGCGATCGAACACGGTTTCGTCATCGCCATCCATACCATACACGAAGCTACCATTAATCATTACCCCCGCGTCGTGGAGGCGATCGATCGCGGCAGTATAGTCGCGGTTGAGGTTATGATATTTATGCTGTTGGCGCAGGTTTTCGGTATTCAGGGTTTCAAACCCCACGAACAGACTTTTTAGGCCGCTAGCAACTGCTTTTTCTAGTAACCCCGGCTGCAAGATCGATTGTACTGTCCCCGCCGCTTGCCACACGCGATTCATGCCTAGCATACCATCAAACAGCGCACTGGCAAACTTGGTGTTACCGAATAGATGGTCGTCGAGGAAAAATAAATGTCGTCCGGGGAGGCGATCGATCTCGGCTAAGGCTTCGTCTACCGCTTGGGTGTAAAATGATTTTCCACCCTTGAAAAAGGCTTCCTTATAGCAAAAATCGCAGTGATGCGGACAGCCTCGGGAAACGACGATCGAGTTGGGAACTAAATATAAGTTGCGCTTAATTAAGTCGCGGCGAATGGGAGGAACGCCAACCAGCGATCGCCCTTTTTGCGATTGATACATCTTCCCCGGCGTACCATTGCGAAAATCAGCGAGAAACTGCGGCCAAGTTTCTTCTCCGGGGCCGAGAAAAATCGTATCGGCGTGTTGAGAAGCCTCGTCGGGAAGGGCGGTAACGTGCAATCCACCTAGTGCCACATAAACGCCTTTCTTGCGGTAGCGATCGGCAATTTCGTAGGCGCGGTAAGCGGAAGTAATGTAGACTTGAATAACGACCAAATCGGGATCGTCATCGAGGTTGAGGACTTCAACGTGCTCGTCTTGCAGTTCAATGTCGTCGCGATGGTCAAAAAAAGAGGCGATCGTCGCCAGTCCCAAGGGAGGAAATAAGGAGTATTTAATCGGCCGCCAGTAGGGACTAATGGCTTCGGTGAGGGCAGGCAAAATCATCTTCACTTTCACGGGCGACATTTCCCTCACAACCGAGTTTTGCTTCTAGCTTAGCAGGTACAGGCGCGATCGTCTGTATTTTTCTATCAATATTTTTGAACGATCGTCTATTTTTGTAAACATTTGTGCGATCGGGTAGGGACGGTTCGCGCATCGCCCCTATGATTCTAATTCTATTTTAGGGGCAATCTTTTTTCACTATCCACTATTTTCTAGCAGTTGGGTGGCTTGCCGATCGCCCATGGGTTTAGCAAAAAGATAACCTTGACCGTACTGACAGCGAAGTTGTTGCAGGCGGTGGAGTTGGGACTGCGACTCGATCCCTTCGGCGATCGCCTCTAAATTCAGACTGCGGGCCAGTTCTAGGGTAGTACGGACGATGGCAGATCGTTCGTCTTCTCGGGTCAAACAACTGACAAAAGAGCGATCGATTTTGAGAATATCGACAGGGAGGCGGTGCAGGTAACTGAGAGAACAGTAACCCGTCCCAAAGTCGTCGATACAGAGTTGGATCTGATATTTTTTGAGTTGTAAAAAGGTCTCGATCGCCACGTTGGTGTCTTGAACCAGGGCGGTTTCAGTAATTTCTAATTTTAAATCTTTACCACTGAGTCCGGTTTGTTCTAAAATACCGACAATTTGTTGGCTCAAATTCGCGCCTAATTGCTTGCCAGACAGGTTGACGCTGACGCTCAAAACGCGATCGGGAAACTGTTGCTTCCAGTGGGCGAGTTGCCGACAAGACTGCTGTAAAACCCACTCACCCAGTTTAGTAATGATGCCCGATTCTTCAGCAATAGGGATAAATTCGCCGGGAGAAATAAAGCCGAAACTGGGATGATGCCAACGCAATAGGGATTCAAAGCCAATAATTTGGCTAGTGTCGAGGCGGACGATGGGCTGATAGTAGACTTGCAGTTCTTGACGCTCGATCGCCCGGTGTAAATCCGTCTCCAATTGCAGGCGTTTTAGGGCCGCATCGCGCATTTCGGCATCGAAAACCACGTAACAGCCTTTTCCTTTTCCTTTGGCTCGATAGAGGGCAATATCGGCATCCCGCAACAAGTCCGAGGGTTTGCGGTAGCCGAGATGACTGTGAACGATGCCAATACTCGCCCCAGTAAACACTTCTTGTCCTTCTAAAATAAACGAACGGTTAACAGCGTTGAGAATATTTTTGGCAACGGCGATCGAGTCTTCAATATCGCTTACACCTTCAAGTAAAATTGTAAACTCATCGCCTCCCAATCGCGCCAGGGTATCCCTAGGTCGAGTGCAGGTTTCTAAGGCTCCTGCAATGGACACCAACAGGCGATCGCCCACCCAATGCCCCAAACCGTCGTTAATGGCTTTAAACCCGTCTAAATCCAAAAAGAGTACCGCAAAACGATAGTCCGGTTCTTGTTGGCTGCGAGAGACGCGGTTGACGAGGCGATCCATAAAAAAGGCGCGATTGGCCAACCCTGTCAAATTGTCATGAAAGGCATTGTAAAATAGCTGCTCTTCCGTCCATTTGCGATCGGTAATATCAATAGCCGAACCTTCATAATATAACAGTTGACCGCGATCGTTGCGAACGGCGCGAGCGCTTTCAGAAATCCAGATTTTCCCGCCATCGCGACAGTAGATTTGCGACTCGAATTCAGAGACGTAATCGTTTTTTTCGATCGCGTCTACAAATTCTTGATGTCTTTGGGGATGAACGTAAAGCTGGGTTTTTGTATCTGTTAGAGATGCGATCAGGTCTTGAGGAGAATCGTAACCGTAAAGTCGAGCCAAGGCCGGATTAGCACTGAGATAGCGACCTTCGGGGGTGGTTTGAAACATTCCTTCAACCGCGTTCTCGAAGATGCTGCGATATTTCGCTTCCGTTTGTTTTTGCCGAAATGCGGTTCCCAACTGCATGGCAACAGAAGACACCAATTCCACCAATCGCTTGTCTTCTAAGCGTGGAGTCATGGTAAAAAAAGCGAGGACTGCCAGCACTTCAGACTCGGCAACAATGGGGACTCCTAGGGCGGATTTGAAACCGCATTCAACGGCGATCGCGTGACGTTGGTATAGTTTATTTCCCTCCACCGATACATCTTGAATCCACTCGGGTTCTCGCGCCGATCGCACTCGTCCGGCGAGTCCGGTATTGGCGGGAAACAGCAAGCGTTCGCTGTAGCGGCGAAAACGATCGAGGCACTCATTTTCGATGGTATAATAGACTGGACTGGCTTCGAGGAGCGTCCCCTCTAAATTGGGGATCCAGGCTTCGCCATACTGCCAATCTACAGTTTGACAGATCGTTCGTAACGCCACTTCTAAAGCTGAATTAAAGTCAGAAGCGGTGCTGACGGCTTGGCTGATGTCGTGCATTAACCGCAATTCGTCTTCGGCACGCTTGCGATCGGTGATGTCGATTCCGGCGGCAAAAAAATACTCGTACTCGTCTGTTTTTGGGTTAAAAAAGACCTGTCCTTGCCAGTCTACCCAGCGCTTGCTACCATCTTTGGCAATAAAGTGATTTTCCCGACGCACGGGAGCGCGATCGACCAACATTCGATCGACAATTGCCAGAATTTCCGCACGTTCTTCTTCGGGGATGTAGGTTTCTAAAAAATGCTGTCCGACCACTTCTTCTCGGCGGCAACCTAAGGCCCTAAATGTGGCTTCGTTGGCCCTTTTTACGATACCATTCGGATCGATCGCCATGAAACAAGCCGGGTTGAATTCGACTAAAATTTTATTAAAATCGCGTTCTTTTCTAAATGCTGTTTCCGCCCGATCGCGATCGCGAATTTCGGTGTCCATGCGCCGACTTAAAGGACGTAGTAACAGCACGATTCCTAGGGTTCCCATCCCGACAAGAACAACGATTGTGCTACCGACTGCTCGAATTTGCTGGTACACTGGAGCGTAGAGTTCTCGTTTTTCAGCCTCGACTAACAAACCCCAATCTTTCCTGGCGATCGGACTGTATGCAATGTAGCGGTGGCACTCCAGACACCATAGGGATCCCGATTCTCCCGATAGCGATCGCGCCATTGCTTCGCGAATGGTTGCCTGTTTGAACCCAGACATCGATTCTTTTTTCGCTTTTGAATTCAAAGAGATTGCGGCGAAAGTATCGTCGTTTCTGCTAGTCACTAACAAGGTTTTCCCTAAGTTTTTCCCATTCTGATGGGTCGCTAGTCCGGCGGTTTCTCTCGGCAGCTTTAGCAATACGAATACTGCGCGATCGTCCATTTCTGGGGAAACGATCGCGTAAATATTGCCTTGCCAACTAATAGGGCCATTGATTTCCGTATTGTCGTCACTTAAAACAGTTCGATCTAAGGGAACGCTTTCGCCAAGGCGAACCGACTTACCCAGATCGCGATCGTTCCAAACAATGCCGACAACCGACTCTTTTATCCAAGTTTGCAAGCGTTTCTCAACGCGATCGCGAAAAATGCTTTCGTCAATTTCACCTTTTTGATAAGCGGTTCGTGCTTCGTTGAATTCTGGATCTAGGGCAATTTCGCGACTTGTCCATCGACCGCGATCGATTGCTCGATCGATCTCCATCGCTTGGGTTTCAGCCGCCAACCGGAGGATATTTTCTTGCTCTTGTTTGAGATGGTTGTAAAATGGAGCCAAACTGACAAACCCAACAACAATGCCCACGGCCGAAAGTCCAGCCGCCGCCCCGACAATAATTGCTGTTTGGATGTGCTTGCTCAATTTAGGTATTAGGTATTAGGTATTAGGTATTAGGGATTAGGGCTTAGGGATTAGATTTCAAGGATGAACTTGGAAGGATGAAGGATGAATATTAATTTCTCCTTGTCTCCTTGTCTCCTTGTCTCCTTGTCTCCTTGTCCCCTTGTCTCCCCCTCTTAAAACGGGTCACTGGTTACTGGCGATCGTCCCGGTTAAAGGCGAACTGGCACTAGCGGTCGATCGCACGGGAATGCGTCCGGAAAGATAAGCCAACCGTCCGGCTTCGACTGCCATTCCCATGGCTTTTGCCATGATAACAGGCTGCTTTGCCAAAGCGATCGCCGAATTAATTAATACTGCATCGGCTCCCATTTCCATGGCTTGGGAGGCTTCGCTGGGCGTACCAATTCCCGCATCGACCACAACAGGAATGTTGGCATTTTCGATGATAATTTGGATGTTGGCTGCTGTTTGAATTCCTTGACCGGAACCAATAGGCGATCCCAGTGGCATCACCGTCGCACAACCCACTTCTTCTAATCGTTTAGCCAGCATCGGATCGGCGTTAATATAAGGTAAAACCGCAAATCCTTCGGCGACCAATTTCTCGGCTGCTGCTAGCGTCCCGATAGGATCGGGAAGCAAATATTTAGGATCGGGAATCACTTCTAATTTGACAAAATTGTTCTCTTCTTGACCTAACAATTTCGCCATTTCTCGCCCCAAACGCGCCACGCGCACGGCTTCTTCGGCGGTTTTGCATCCGGCGGTATTGGGCAACATCCACACTTTCGACCAGTCTAAGGCTTCGGCGAGGCCTTCGTGTCCCGGTGCGTTGGTTTGGACGCGACGCACGGCGACGGTGACAATTTCACAGCCACTTCCAGCCACACTTTGACGCATGAGATCGAAGTTACCATATTTGCCGCTTCCAGTCATCAAGCGCGAGCGAAACGATCGCCCCGCGATCGTCAAAGGTTTATCTAAAGTTTGGGTATCGGGTGCGAGAGAAGGTGCAGTTGCCAGCATAGTTGAAGAAATTGTAGGTTGTCGAAACCGTTGCCAAGAAAAATGGGAGAGTAACGGATGGGCGTTGCGATCTAAAATCCAATTGGAGAGGAGTTGTGCTGTCACCGGGGCCAGTAAAATTCCGTTGCGGTAATGTCCGGTGGCCAGGGTTAAATTCTCGCACTCACTCGGCCCTAAAATGGGCAATTCGTCGGGAGTCGCGGGGCGAAATCCCCACCAAAGCTCCTCGATGGGATAATTTTTAAGCAGGGGAAAAATCGCGATCGCGCCTTCAATCAAGGTTTGTATGCCTTCGGGGGTATTTCCCGGTACGAATCCCAGATCTTCGCTGGTGGCTCCTACGACAATACGGCCATTTTGCCGGGGAATGATGTAAATTCCATCACCGTAGAGAACTCGATGCAAGGGTAATTCGCCATCGGCGGTGGGAACCCGTACCGATAGCATCTGTCCCTTTACGGGCACCACCGGAAGCGGCAGCAGTTGCGACGATCGCGCTCCGGCTGCCAAAATATAATGTTCGGCACGCCAGGTTCCGGCCGAAGTTTGTACGCCAACAACCTTACCGCCAGCGCGATCGATCCCCGTCACTGTCACCCCGTCGCGGACCTCCACTCCCAACCGTTGCGCCGCTTCGGACAGCGATCGCGCCAAGGCCCGGTTATCCACTTGGCCGTCTTCAGGATACCAATACCCACCCGTCACCGCGTCGCCGAGTCCGCTTTGGTACTGGTGGATCTCGTCCGCATTCAAGCGAGAGGGGGAAATATCCCCTTGTCCAGTGACTTCAACGGTCAGGATCCCACAAGACCAGTATCCCGTCTCCGTACCCGAGAGATCCTCGAGTTTGCGAACCCATTCCGGGTAGAGCGATCGCGAGGTTTGGCATAATTCCAGCATGGCCCCGGAGAGTCTCTCCGCTTGCGGGGCCAGCATTCCGCCAGCCGCGAGGGTAGCCGAACTGTGGAAGTCGCGACACAACACCGTGACGCTGACTCCCCGTAGTTTGAGTTCGACGGCGAGGGACAAACCGATGATGCCACCGCCGATGATTAGGATGTCGTCGCTCATGTCAAAATATTGAGCAAGAAAGGCTCTTCTACTAGACTAGCGCTCTCTGGGGTTGTTGCGATCGCGACTGTCCGGCTTGCAGACAATCTTTCCCCACACTGGCACGATTGGTTACAATATCAAGTGCGCTCTGGTTGCGATCTGTTGGTAAAGTGACTGTAACTATGCTTTTCTCTAAAACATCCTCTGAAACCCTATACGAGACGGATTATTTGCAGTGGATCGAGACGACGATCGATCGGTTGCGATCGCGAAATTACGATGATGTAGACTGGGACAACCTGATTGAAGAACTCGAAGACATGGGAAAACGCGATCGTCGCAGCTTGAAAAATAACTTAGTCGTAATTTTGCTACACCTGTTGAAATGGCAATTTCAACCCGACAACCGTACTGGAAGCTGGGGCGGAAGCATTGACGAACATCGGCGGCGGGGACTGCTATTGCTCG
>CAKZKB010000058.1 GCA_937121005.1 uncultured cyanobacterium
CGGCGTATCCGTCTTGATCCTGTTGGTGTTCCCTGAAGGCGGAACCGAAGCCAGCGATTCGGTCATCATGCGCTTCATGCAGTCTACAACGTCGTTGACCCCAGAAGCGATCGGTGCCACCTTCGCCGCCCAAAGCGAGGTGATTTCCGTTCTCGCGGAATTGGGTGTAATTATTTTACTGTTCGAGATTGGCTTAGAGTCAGAACTGGGAGAACTGCTAAAATACGGGCCGCAAGCCGCGATCGTCGCCGTTGTCGGGGTTGTGGTTCCCTTCGGTTTGGGCACTATTGGCGCGATCGCCCTCTTCGGAATTCCCACCATTCCCGCCATTTTTGCAGGCGCAGCCCTCACTGCCACCAGTATTGGAATTACCGCCAAAGTTCTGGCAGAATTGGGTCAGCTAAACTCCAAAGAAGGACAAATCATCATCGGCGCAGCCGTTCTCGATGATGTCCTCGGTATCGTCATTTTAGCCGTCGTCGCCAGCTTGGTGAAAACGGGCGAAATCGATGTCTGGAATATCCTCTATCTTACCATTGGCGCGGCGGTGTTCCTGTTGGGAACCATCTTTTTAGGGCGCTTTTTGGGCACGTATTTTGTCACGATCGTCAAACAGCTAAAAACTCGCGGACCCTTATTGATTTCAGCCCTGATCGTCGCCTTTTTGCTGTCCTATTTAGCCGCAGCCATTCAACTCGAAGCCATTCTCGGTGCGTTTGCGGCGGGCTTGGTATTGGGCGAAACTGAAAAACAGCACGATCTCGAAGACAAAGTGCTGCCGATCGCCGATATGTTCGTTCCCATTTTCTTTGTTGTCGTCGGGGCACGAACGGATTTAGGGGTACTCAGCCCTGCCGTTCCTAGCAACCGCGAAGGGTTGATTATTTCTCTGTTTTTGATTGCAGTGGCGATCGTCGGTAAGTTAGTCACGGGCTTTACGGTTCTGTCTCCCGGTATTAACAAAACCGCGATCGGTGTGGGGATGATTCCTCGCGGTGAAGTCGGTTTAGTCTTCGCTGGCGTGGGTGCAGCCAGTGGTGTTTTGTCGCCGCCGCTAGAAGCAGGAATTATCGTCATGGTCATTTTTACCACATTTCTGGCCCCGCCTTGGTTGCGAATGGTATTCGAGGAACCGAAACCGGAAGAAGCCGCCATCGAAGAAGCCGAAACCGCTTCCAAAGAGTAACCCACCCCGTAGGAGTTCCCAGTCATATCAGTAACCATTCAGGTGTTCGATCGTCAACGGGTGTAGAAACCCGGTTTCTCAAGGGACAGACTCGAATTTTATCTGGCGATCGGCCAGAAACCTGGTTTCTGTTTGCCACCTGAATGTTTGCAACCTAACAACTGCACATTGATGGCGTTGGGTATCGTTCCTCTACCCAACCTACAGATGTATCCTTGTTCGTTGTTCGTTGTTCGTTGATGCGTTGATTTGTGTTTCTTTCTCGCATTGCTAAGTTTATCGCCCTGCTGTTGCTGGTTTGGCTACCATTCGCCATTCCTATTTATGTTTTTATCGACGATCGCAATTTAACTAGCATTCTCAGCATGGCAATTTTATATGGCGAGTTTATCCTCTTGGTGCGTTGGTGGGGAAAGCGATATTATAAAGAACCGCACCTGCTGCGTCGCTACGGACTGGAGATCGGTCGCCGCAATGGGGTAGAATGGCTGCAAGGAATCGCGATCGCGTTAACCAGTCTAGCGACATTGTTTGCAGTGGAAACCCTCTGCGGTTGGGTGAGTTGGCAACCGAGTCGCGTTGCCCTACCCATGCTAATTTTAGAAGGGGCGATCGTCGCCATTGCGGTTGGCTTTGCCGAAGAATTGTTCTTTCGCGGTTGGCTGCTGGACGAACTGAGACGTAACTACTCCGATCGCGTTTCTAGGCGCACGAACGCCATTGTTTTTGCTGCCCTCCATTTTATCAAACCTTTAGGCGAAATTGTCCGCACCTTTCCCCAATTTCCCGGTTTAATTCTGTTGGGTTGGATGTTAGTCGCCGCCAAAGAACGTAAAGGCGATCGTCTGGGGTTCCCGATCGGCTTGCATGGCGGCTTCGTTTGGGGTATCTATTTACTGAACGTGGGGGAACTGGTGGAGTATAGCGATCGCGTTCCCAATTGGATAACGGGGATCGATAACAACCCCCTCGCAGGTGTAGCGGGGATTGTTTTCTTGTTTGCGATCGCGGGGGCGATCGAGAACCTCAAAATTCCCAGAAAATCGAGTTAGAGATCTTGTAGGTTGGGTAGAGGAACGATACCCAACGCGATTAATGTGCGGTTGTTGGGTTTTCATGCTTCAACCCAACCTACGGATGTAGTTTTGTTCGTTGTTCGTTGTTGCGTTGATGCGTTGTCAAAGGGTTTTCAGGCTTCAACCCAACCTACAGATGTACTCGCCCTAGAGTTCAGAATTCAGAATTCAGAATTCAGAATTTCGAGAACCCCATCCTAATTCATCTTACCTCCACATCGAATTGCGACCCAAAATTTATCTGTGTCTATCCTATTCATCTGTGGTTGCAGATTTCAACCCAACCTACAGATCGATCTCCCTGCCCCCACAGACAAAAAAAATGTGTACCAATGGTACACAAAAGCGAAAATGAGAACAAATGTGCACAAAACTAGCGTACCGGGGGACAAGGTTCGGCAACCAGATAGCCCCCCGCTTCCACGATAAAATCGTCGAAGTCGCTGTCGGGATCTTCGCCGGGTAAACCGTCATCGTCCCAAGCGAGGCGGACTCCCGTGCGATCGCCACTGGTTCCCCCATCGAGATCGCCTGCAAACCGCGCGGATAAAGCACTACTCGATCGCAGCGATCGCCGGGTTTGTCCCGTCGGACTCACCGACTCCAGATAGAAAACGTAAGGCGTGTTGGGGGCAAAAGTAAACTCGACGCGGTTCGTTGCGTCGCCGTCTCCAGTGCGAACCGTCCCCCCTTCCACTGTCCCGATAAAGTCATTTTGGCGATCCGATCGCAGTGGACTTCCAGGGCGATAGTCATCGTAGGGACGAACTTCTGCAAACAGTACGGCACTATTGTCGGTGTTTAAATTAATAACACCAAATTCGGACTGGTTCGCGCCTCGGGCTTCGACAAATTCAAACTCGATCGTCGTTTCGACTGGAAATTCGATCGTCCCCGAGTCGAAGCGTTCTTGTGCCGTCGCAGGTGCAGCTAACATCGCTATTGACGCGATCGCCATCCATTGTAAACCGTTCATTGCAAATTTCCTCCCCATTTTCAAAAACAGAGCCAAACGTTCGATCGGGCGAATGCCATTCGCCCCTACACCAACACCCCGATCGGTTACATTTACCAGGTTCGCAATGCCGACTCGGCCGCGATCCGTTCGAGTTCTTCAACTTCTCGCCGCAAGTCGATCGCCTGTTGTCGCAACTGTTCCAACTCCCGACAAGACTGCGGAACCGGAGGCGGGGGGACGTTGACGGGTTCGCGACTGTAGCGACGGGGCGCATCGGGATCCGGTTGGGCGGCGCGAATGGCGGCCGCACATTCGTTGTAAACGGTTTGCGCTTCGGCATTGAGGGCTTCGGCGCGATCGCGCAAATCCCCATCCAAGCGATCGTCCTCCAATAGCGGGGCGACGCTGTTCCAGATATTCGTCCCGGTAATATCCGAGTAGCTGTTCGCTTGCGCTGGTGCAGCCGCAAACGCAGATAATAGCAGTAACGCCGCGATCGCCCTGTAGGGGCGAACGGCGTTCGCCCTTTTCCAATTCACTTGATTTCTGTTCATGGTAGACAAGTTGATTCTTCACGTCAAATGCTCAGATCTTGGATACCACCCTCTGTACACCCCTGAATTTATCCAGTCGATAATCCAAAATCTAAAATCCAAAATCCAAAATTGAGCGGTCTCCTACAAACGAAATGCCGTACCGACACCGATGGTAAACCGGGGGCCATCTCCCGCCCCAGCGATGTCGCGCAAAGCAGGTGTAATCGCGATCGGAATGTTGCGGAACGGGGTGACAGACGCACCGATCGCCAGATCTTGTCCCGTCCACTCGACGATCGCGCTTACCGGACGGGCAACGCGGGCGGCCACATTTCCAAAGACATTAAAATTGTTTTCACCCGCATCAACGGATCCGTTGGAACGAAACTGATTGTTACCCGCCCCAACTGTCACCGCCAACCGACTGAACGGCGTGTCGATGTCTTCGGCGGTACGCACCACCGTCGTCACCGTTCCGTACAGAGAGTGCTCGAAATCGTTACGACTGACGTTGAGGAAGCCATTCCAGCCCACCGCCGCCGCCCAGTCGCGCCCGAAACGGCGGTGCAGCTTGGCATTGAAAGCACCATCGCCAAAGTCGTCGCTGGTTTCAAACGCATAAGACAGTTCTAACCCCGCGAGTTCGTCAGCATTGCCCAAACCGATACCAATCCCGCCCGTGGCCACGGATCCGGGATCCTCGCGGACGCTGGCTTGATACGTGCCACTGGCGAACAGGGTATTTTTGTCGGCCCCAAACCCAACGGGAATGTAGAGACTCAAGGCTGGCGAGAGTTCCGGTTCCGTATCGATATCGGGGACTCGTACCGGGGGAATGGGTTGGGGTTCGGGACAGTCTCGCGTCGCCGCTTGGCAGAGGCGATCGGGGGTCGAA
>CAKZKB010000059.1 GCA_937121005.1 uncultured cyanobacterium
ACCCAGTTACAACTGTTTAACAACTCGGTTCTAGAGCCTGGAACTGGCAACGCATTCCAGGGTAGGAACTTGAACGCTTGGGTTAACGTAGCCCTCGAAAGTCCGTAGACCTCCTAAGACTGAGGCTGGTCAACTTGTGGGCTATTTTTCAAGCCCCCGTCATAGTCGATAGACTTGACGGCGGGTTGTTGACTAACGATGATGATTGTAGGCTCCCCTTTCTGGTTGAAACGGGACGACTTCCTCGCGGACTTCGGCATTGAAGCCTTCCAGGAGGGTTTTTAAAACCGGATCCGGGGACAAGCGCAAATACTCGCAGGCGATCTCGATGTGGACGTGGCGGTTGCCCAGGTGGTAGGCGATCCGCAGCAGATCTAAAGGGGTTTTGGCGGTGACAGTGAAAACGGGTTCCGGCTTGGCCGCCACGCGCACGGCCATCGTCCCCGTGTCGTCGAGCAAGCGATCGCCGTGCTGCAACACTGTCCCCCGCACCAGCCGCAGGTAGACGACTCGACCCGTATCGGTGACGAAGCGATGGCGAGTGCGGGTGCGTTCTTCGGCGGTTAACCGCAGTTCGGCGGCGATCGGAGTGCTATCCTGGGGCGATCGCACCTGCGACAGCACCAACGGCTCCTCAGAAGGCATCAACCCTATTCCTCTGCGTCCTCTTCGCCTTCACCTTCTTCACCCTCTTCGCTAGCCGCTTGGGCCGCCAATTCATCTAACGTCAACGGGAGCAACGCTTGCAGGGTAAAAGAGGTGGTGAGCGTCGTTTCTGGCTGGCACCCAGGAAGCGCCCCTTGGCTGTTGACCAAAATCGATCGCGGTTCGATTTCCGATTGAAAATCTTTGACGATCGTCAGAGGTTGGAGTTGTTCGAGTTGAATTAAAAACAACCGGGTTTGATCGAAATTCCCCTGCATTTCCACCCGATAGACGGCACGCTTGAGCATTCCATTGGCTTCCGGGCCTAAAGAACTATCTTGAATCAGTTCGTAGCCCTCGTCCGTAATCGGGTTCATCGGGTTGCGATCGCGAGCGTCTTCTGCGAGCACCACTGGCTCGAACTTGTTCAATTTTGCCCGGGCAAAGAACCCCTTGACGCGATCGTTCACGTCTCGATAATTTTGACGCACGAACGCCGGGCACCCCCGTTCGGCCAGTCGCGCTTGCACCGCCGTCGGACTGAGATCGGGGTTTCTGGCACTTACCTGACGGTTAATATCGAGCAACAGGGTACTTAAATTGCTCTCGTCGGTAAACAACCCTAAAATGCCGCTCTGCTGCTCTCGAGCCGAGGCTAAATTCAATTCTGCCTGCTCGATTTTCTTTTGAATGTCGCCTTGCTTGCGCTTTTCTTCTTCTTTCTGGGCAATCTCTTCTTTTAAGGCTTGGTTTTCTTCGTAGGCGGGAACGACGATCTTCGTGGCCAGCCAAGCCGAAAATCCCACGCCGAGCAAAGCAATCAGCGCCCCAGCGACGGGGGGTGCAAGGCTAATGCCAAAAGCGATGGGAATCTTACCCGCACCTTCGTCTTCTTCGAGAGCCGGATCGAATTGGTTGCCTGGTGCCATGGTTACAACACTCCTTGATTTTGCAATTGTTGGATGCGGTTGGTTAACCCGAGCGCTCCTTTGCGTCGCAGTTCGCTTAACAGTTCGGTGGCCGAAAAGTCAGCGATGCGAGTGCGAATTTCGTACTCGACCACTTCTCCCAAATCCCCTTCAAACCGGGTCTCGGTCGCCTCAACCTGGTTGCTGGGATGGTCGGTGAGCGTCGCCGAGATCAAGCGCGTCGAGGCACTTTGAAAAAAGGGCGATTCTTGGACTGCCAACATCAAATCGTTGACATCGTTAAAGGAGCCGGCAATGCCTTTAATAGAAATAATACTCGTGGGCGGGCCGCCTGTTGCCCCTTCCTCGGCCGGGGCGCTGCTGTCTTCGGGATCCAGTTGGGCGATCGCGTCGATGCGAACTCCAGCCGGGGTGCGATCGCGCAGGTCTTGCAACAGGGCCGACCAGGGTTTGAGGCGATCGAACACCGTCACCAGGGCCTTGGTTTGGCGATCGATTTGCCCGATCTCAGCTTGGATGGCCTCGAACTCCTGCTGTTTGGCCAAATAGGCATCGAGATCCCGTTGCAGTTCGTCTCGTTCGGCTTCTAAGCGAGGGTTTTCGATGCGATCGAAATAGACCCACGCCGCCCCCACCAACAACGGGAAAGCCAGCCCCACAGCCGCGCCCGCAATTAGCGCCGCCTTACCAGGGATCTCCATCTTCGGCCCGGCGGCCGCCGCCGCTTCGGGCGTATAGTCGGCCCGACCCGGATCCTTGAGAAAGTTAATGTCGATACTGTACACGATCGGTTAAATCTCCCGCATTCCTAAACCAAGAGCCACACCCAAGCCAGGCCGCCGCGCCGCCGGAACCGTCTCCTCGTCGGCTTCTAAGGCCAAACTATCGAGGGGATCGACGGTGGCCGCGGGCAAACTCAAACGCTGCATGAAAAACTCGTCGAGTTGCCCGATGGAACTGCCCGGCCCCACCAAAAACAGTTGGGCCACTTCCAGCCCTTCGCTTTGGTTGAGGTAAAAGTCGAT
>CAKZKB010000060.1 GCA_937121005.1 uncultured cyanobacterium
ATCGTCTTGGGTAGTGGGAGCATCTTGCTCCCAAATGGTAATATCAGATCCATATTGCCGATGTTACCTGAATGTTTACAAATCGAGCAAGCCTGGTGGGGGGTCGATTTCAATACGATCGCCCTCGATATCGACAATGGGGACGATCGCTTTGGCGAAGGGCACCAGCAGTTTTTTCCCAGTGTCGAGATTGACTTCTAGCAAATCGTTGGCGGCGGTGATGACATCGCTGACAACACCGAGACGATCGCCGGTCGGTCGCACGAAAACGTCCATCCCGATCAGGTCTAAAACGTGATATTCGTCCTCGTCTAAAGACGGACGATCGTCGTCTGGAACCAGAAGAATGCAGTCTCGCAAGGCTTCGGCCGCACTGCGATCGTCGCTGCCTTCTATTTTAATAACGTAGAGTCCTTTTCCGGGTAAAAATCGTCCCCGTTCTAGGGCGATCGCCTCCGGTTCGGACTGTCCGGGACGCTGCAACCAGCGCTTCCCCGGTTCCACAAAGCGTTCGGGAAAGTCAGTATTGGGATAAACCCGTACTTCCCCTCTCATGCCTTGGGGGGCGACAATTTTGCCGATGGGCAACCATTCGGTAACGGGAGAATCGTCCTCTTTCATGCCAGAGATTGAATCGTTTTTAGTGATTCGGAAACGTGACCGTTAAAGTTGAGTTGGGAGTTGAAAACGTGGCGAATTGTGCCTTCTTTGTCAATGATATACGTCACGCGACCGGGTAAAAATCCTAACGTGGAAGGAACGCCGAACAATTTGCGGACGTAGTTGCCATTGTCGCTAAGCAGAGTAAAGGGCAAGTTGTATTTCTTGGCAAATTCGGCATGAGAAGAAACCGAGTCGCCGCTAATGCCAATGACTTCTGCACCCGCATCGGTAAAGGTTTCGTAGCGATCGCGAAACGCACAGGATTCTTTCGTGCAACCGGGAGTATCGTCTTTGGGATAAAAATATAAAACGACGGGTTTTTTGCCACGAAAATCTTGGATGCTGACGGGCTGACCCGTTTGCGAGGGTAAGGTAAAATTGGGGACGGAATCTCCGACGTTGAGGCTCATGGTGGTTGATGGCGCGATCGATGTCTTTACCAATTGTACCGCTTTACATCTTGTAGTTGCCTCGATCGGCAATGTAGATCCAGTGCCGTCTCGTTCTCAATAAGACACTCTTAGTTTTTTGAATACCGTCACATACTAGCGGGGACAATTGCCTGCAATCCTTTCACAGTCAGCATTTTGCTTGTTATACAAAATGAAGTCAACGGACGGGCTTGACTTTTCCGAGCTAACCAATCGCCATGAGTTTTCAGTTCACTGCTCAAAATCGCCAACGCCGCTTTGATGCCAAAGTTGTCTTCGCCCTCGTAGCGGGTTTGACGACAATCGCCGCGATCGCTGTGGCATCGCTTCACATCGAGATAGCTAGCCCCGCCGCACCGGAAGCGATCGGCAGCGAGGTGGTTTCCAAAGCCCCAGCACTAAAAGTCTCGTCGCGCAACACTGTCGAGCCCCCCGGAGGAGACTCGATCTCCTCCCTGTCTACAGCCAATGTTTCAGCAACAGAAAGCCCCTCAACAGGAAACGGTATTATGGGATTAAACAAGGAAAGTACGGCGATCGTTTTCATCGAATTTCAGCAAGAATGGCTCTCTGCTGACGGTACGCTTCGCCAACTCCTCATCAAAGACGAGGATGATTTCAATGCTGCGGTGCAACGGGCAGAGCGTATCCTGAAAACAGCCAGGGATAATGGATGGCGAGTCGTTCATGCCGGACTAGATCTGCGTGGCGACCCGGACTATATGCTGTTTAATTACGGGCGCGGAATGAGCGGTCTGCGAGCGGCGATTCCCAAAGCGGGAACCTGGACGGGGGAGGGTGCAGAATTCGCAGCGCCTTTCGTTCCCCGCCAAGGCGAGTTTGTCGTTCGAGGTCGCTCTGGAGCCAGCGTGTTGAAAAATTCCACCCTCGATCCGTATCTCAGAAACGCAGGTGTCGATACCATCGTTTTTTTGGGGTTTGCCTTGCACGTCTGTGTGGAGTCGAGTGTCCGCGAAGCCCACGATCTCGGCTACAACGTTATCGTGCCGACAGATGCTTCTGGGGTTTTTGAGAGCGGTCAACGCGCTTATTTTGAAGATCGCGTCATTCATCATTTTGGAGAAAAGATCTCTACTGATGATTTGCTAAAATTGCTAGGAGAATAGCTTGTTTTTTCTGAAAAAATTACCCACTCGAGACATCTTAGAAACCTATGCAAAGCGTTTTCCGAACATGAACGTGGAATGGGTTGAAGAGGCACTTTCAAGGTTGCGATCTGCCAGCGTCCTACTCCGAAAGCTGGAAGCCTACTTTGCCGATCGCGGCCTTTCTCAAACTCGATTTCTCATTCTGATTTTAATCGACCGAGAATCAGACAAAATCGGGCTTACAGCGACGGAAATTGTAGAGCAACTCGATATTTCTAAGCCAGTTGTATCTAACACTATCAAGTCCCTGGTTCGGGAAGGACTCATTGAATCTTCCCCTAACGAAAAAGATGCCCGCTCTCGATTATTTTCGCTTTCCCAGGAGGGCAAAAATAAAATTGATGCGCTCATGCCAGGATATTACGAAATACTGCATGAGTACGCTCGAAAACACTCTATAGATTGACAAAAAGGAGGCTCATCATCTCGATCGATTCTAGCTTATCGAGTCAAAGCTGTTATACCTAAAATGCGATTCAGCTTAAAACAGGCGACAAATCGCTGTACGGAGTCGCGATCGGATTTGACGCGCTTTTTCATCACTTTATAGCGTTTCAGAAGAGAGCGATCGCTCCCTTCATCAAATGCGGCATACATCCCTGAAAAAGCATTGAATTTTTCGTAAGGCAACAGTCGGCTAAAAAGCACATAATTGGGTTGTGCTGTTTGACTAAAATTGACATTGATAACGGATAGAGGCAAGTCTGAGGAATTAAGCAAATCGACCGCTGTAACGCAATTCTCCTTTGGGTTAACTTCAGTCACCTTGAATAGTGAAGTGTAAGAAGCCTTAGCTGCATCTAAATATTGAATTTCTACGGGAGCAAGATTCGGGCGATCGTCTCGATATCGCTCTAGCATCGTCCGACCGTTTGACAAAAACTCATGCAAGTAGAAATCAACGAGAAAGTTGATTTCATTCTCATTTTCCAGAAGGATCCGTTTACCGTAACTGATGCCTAGATCTCGAGCAATTTGCGGCAGGCTGTCATCCAAACCATAAATTTCGGGGATTTCCTCGCTCAGACGCATCCCCACACGGCGGACTTGACGGTATTCCTTTAGAGACATTTCTCAGTTCTAAGTGCCATTGCAATACCGCGATACTACCTCTACGCCACTCCAAACGCAACATAACTTATCAAAACTTAATATAGAGCGGGCATCTTGCCCGCGCGATCGACAAGGATGACGGCTTATAATTGCCAGATTTGGGATCGACTACCGACAATGGGTAGAATTCTCCATAGCAATCGGATGAGATGTCGTCGCGACTAACTCAATTTTACCGCGATCGTCGGTTTGCCAACTCGTGGCTTCTACCAGAGAAGTCGGGTTAACATTTCCCAATTCGGTAGACTCCAATTCTACCTCATTTTCAAGGGGGCGCAAATCTTCCCAAACAGTGGTTCCGCGCAACAGTAAAGTAGGATCTTCAGGAATACCTCCCATTCCGGCGACGACAAAATAACTTCCTCGATCGACATCGCATCCAGTGGAAATGCGATCGTCTGCTGCTAGGGGTTCGCTAGCCAATTCGATTAAATCGATTTGGGTGTCCACTTCGGGATTAGTAATCTCAATCATTCCATCTACGCCCAGTTGAGAACTGGCTGCGATCGTGCTGTTAGGAGACAAGAAAATCCCCTCCGCACGAATACGAATGTTGCCCCCTTTCCCTGCAAACGCATTGGCATTGATGAAGCTGTTTTCAAGAGCAGAAATCGTATGGACATTGATGGCAATATTGCCCCCATTTCCCGTGCCACCCGCCTCAGTAGAAATAGAACTGTCCTGCCTGAGTTGCAAGCTGTCGTCAAGACTCAGCTGAATATTGCCCCCTTCTCCTAATAGCGTCGAAGCAGCAATACTCCCCCCTTCGTTGAGAAACAGAGTCTCGGCATTCACATCGAGATTGCCCGCCCGTCCGCTACCATCATTGCTAACGGTAACAATTCCGCCATCGATAACGTTTAACTGCGGAGTGTTAATTTCCACATTTCCAGGAGAACCAGAGGGCGCGGGAGGAAGCATAAACGCTTGCCGAAATTCCTCGCTCGCTAAAGAGGCACTAGCGTTAATACTGCTACGATTCACTGTTTCAGGAATCATACCGCTCACTTCCACAAACTCGGTGGCATTCAGCAAAATCCGGCCGCTATCACCGCTTGCTAAAGCAGAAGAAGCGATTTCTCCTCCTTGTTGCAGGATCGCTCTCGATGTATCGATAGTGACGCTACCTGCATTGCCCGAGCCGAAAGAGGTCGAAGAAATAACACTTCCCGATAAAATTCGGCGCTCAATTCCGATAATCTCAATGCCTTCTGGAGCGTTGACGAGGAGATTTCCGCTCGATCCGGCGGCAAAGGTTGATGTGGATAAAACGGCTCCGTCCCGAAGGCTTAGGTATCCCGTTAAAACAGTAATGTCGCCAGCCCGACCCGAACCGAAACTAGCATTAGCAATTAAGCTCGTCGCTATGGGATTGACTGGCGAACTTCCCGTCACGAATATGGACTCGGACGCTCGAATATCAATATTGCCAGTGTTTCCGTCTCCTTGAGTCCGACTGAAAATTTGCGCCCCTTCTCGAATTGCTAGCTGTCGGGTTGCAATTTCGATATCGCTGGCATTTGCTATCCCTACTGTTTCTGAACGGAAGCCACTGGGAAGAAATCCATCGGGAGTCATTCCGGTTAAGGTGAGAGATTCTAAAGCCTGGACTCGTAGTGTGTCAAAGGGCTGGGAGCCCTGGTTTTGCAGCAAGGCGATCGACCCATCACTTAAAGTAATTTGCCGACCGACAATTTGCATCGAACCGATCCCTATGCCACTCACATCAGCAGCAGATTGTCGCGTGAGGCTCACATCTCGGAAATCCGACACTTCGGTGTAGTCAAAATGCCACTGCTGGCTGTCGGGCGATCGCGGGACAGCCCCTACAAACCCTCGTGAAACTCCGCCTAATTCGATGCGTCCGCCGGCTGCTGTCACCGTTGCACCTTCTAGGCGCACGTCTCCCCCAATTAAGGCCAAAGTGCGATCGCGATCGACTTGCAAGCCCGAACGGTTATTGTCTGGAGAAATCGGTGCAAAAATCGCATCGGTCGTTGTCAGATCGTGGCCGTTACCGCGCACCTGGATCTCTCCGGGTGGCCCGTTGAATTGCAAGCCGATGGGAACGCCTACGCTCAGCAACGGTGAGATTTCCGCAGTCGTAGCGCTAAATTGTAAACCGTTTTCAAAGACCAAGCTGCTAGCAGTTGTTCCCAAGAACGAACCACCCATATCTAAACGGGCATTCTCTCCAAAAACGATCCCGTTCGGATTGAGCAAGAATAAGTTAGCCGTACCGTTGGCACGAATCAAACCGTCGATTTTGGAAATGTTGTCACCCGTGACTCGAGCGAGTATATTCTCGATATTTACAGAATTATTGAAATACGCTTCTGTATGGGTCGGCAGTGAAAACTCCGAGAAGCTGTGAAATAGATTCGTTCCGGCGGTGGTTCCTCCCTCAATTTGAAAACCGTTCCCGGACGGAGCGACGATCGCGTTTTGCCGTAGTGTCGTGTCGGGGACGATTTGTGCGGTTGTCGGTGCGATTCCCAAGCCTGCAACGCCCAAAAATATTGTTGCATTGGCTACAAATGAGGCTTTCATAGAGCGATCGGAGCCTGAATTCGATCTTAATTTTAGCCTATTTCAGTTAAAAATAGTTTAACTGAGCGCGATCGACTGGCATTGCGATCGACGATGCCTACAAGGGGAAACGATAGATGACCCCACCGGCTTCAGTGGCTTCGTACAATCCATTGAGTTGCATCGCCTTTTCGTCGAGATAGCGTTTGGCTTCTTCTAAAGATAAATTTGTCTGGGTTGCAAAGAGTACCGGACTGATAACCCCTTGATTGGTTTGCACGAATTCTAAAAACATTCGTTCGATCGCGCGATTGTGCTGGTCTAATGTTTGCCGATGCTGGCGGTACAAGCTGTAAATAAACCAGCTTCCTAAAGCAGTGGGTGGCAACCCTAGAAATATCAGGGCCGCCAGGGCATCGCTTTTGTCTTGTACGCTCGCTTCGGGGTTGATGAATTCTACCAAAACGAGTAGAACGATGGGAACGCCGACCAGCAAACATACACCAGCAGCAATTTTCTGTAGTAACTTCATGGGTTTTTTCTCAATGAGATGAAATCCATTTCAACGGGGTCTTGCCCGCCTTCCCAATGCCAAAAGTTGGCGTTCCTAAAAAAGAATGTCGCCATCTTCAACTCCCCAAAACTTGGATGGTGTCTGCATTCCGAAGAATGACCAAGAATATCATGGATACAAGCCCCCGAATTTATTCGTGGACAACCAAAGCGAAGCATCCGCACAAGCCCCTGGCTTTAGACATGGGGTCTTAATTTTGAATTCTGAATTTTGAATTTTGAATTGGAGCGAAGCGACTTGACCCGGAGCGATCGAGCGGTCGAGATGAGTTGATTTTACTTAAAATTGGGTTAAATAGGCAGTGCGGAGAATCGCTAAGGAAGATACAATTGAAGTTGTCGAGTCCGTCGATGTTGGAGTTTGCGCCCCCTAATTTCTAATTTCTAATGATACAGCGATCGTGGCATTTTCTCAAAGGCGTAGCGAAGGTCATCTTTCGCCGTCCCCTTCCCGGAACCAATATCGTCCCTTTGCTTCCCGACGGACGCATTGCTTTTATTCGCCGCCGAGACACGGGAAAATGGGGACTTCCCGGCGGACTCATTGACTGGGGAGAGACGATCGCCTCAACTGCGAAGCGGGAACTGGCCGAAGAAACGGGGTTAGAATTGGTGAAAGTGCGGCGGTTAGTGGGAGTATATTCAGCTGTCGATCGCGATCCTCGGATCCATTCAGTTTGTATCTTAGTCGAAGTGGAAGCCAAAGGCAATTTTGAAGTGCGCGATCGCGATGAAATTCTCGAAGTCAAAGCCTTTTCTCGCGACGAAATTCCCTTCGGAAATCTCTGTCACGATCACGATCGTCAGTTGCGCGATTATTTTACAGGCGAAACGGTCGTCGATTAAACTCACATCGCCCAGGCCCAGCCATTAAAAAAGCGCCCCCCGAAGGAGACGCTTTTTAGTTACCTAACGCATCTTCAGCTTAGCTGTTGATGGCAGGGGCAGACAGAGCGACCGGAGTTGCTTCGCCGGAAGCCAAGTCTAAGGGGAAGTTGTGAGCGTTGCGCTCGTGCATTACTTCCATACCCAGGTTGGCGCGGTTAATCACGTCAGCCCAGG
>CAKZKB010000061.1 GCA_937121005.1 uncultured cyanobacterium
GGCAAGAAACCGGGTTTCTATGCCCATTGACGATCGGACACCTGAATAGTTACCTAGAATGTACTGATGAGGGCGAAGCATTCACCAACTCAGTTGTAAGTAGAACCGTTAATTGACTTGTGTGAATGCTTCGCTCCTACATAGAAGGACGATCGCGATTATTGTCCGGCCATAGACAACAGCAAATCGATCGTCCGGCACGAATAACCCCACTCGTTATCGTACCAAGAAACCACCTTAAAGAAGTTGGAATTGAGTTCGATTCCGGCTCCCGCATCGAAAATACTCGAATGCGAATCTCCGGTAAAATCAGTAGAGACTACCGAGTCTTCCGTGTAGCCGAGAACGCCTTTGAGTTCGCCTTCGGCGGCTTTTTTCATGGCCGCACAAATATCATCGTAACTGGTGGCTTTATCGGTTTTGAAGGTCAAATCGACCACCGAAACATCGGGAGTGGGAACCCGAAAGGCCATCCCGGTTAATTTGCCTTTTAGTTCCGGTAAAACTAGGGTGACAGCTTTAGCGGCTCCAGTGGAAGCGGGGATAATATTTTGAGCCGCACTGCGTCCGCCGCGTAAGTCTTTTTTGCTCGGCCCGTCTACTGTTGGTTGGGTTGCGGTCATGGCGTGCACTGTGGTCATCAAACCTTCAGCGAGACCGAAGTTGTCGTTGATGACTTTGGCGATCGGAGCCAAACAATTGGTGGTGCAACTGGCATTAGAAACGATGTTATCTTTAGCCGCATCGTAAGCCGTGTGGTTGACTCCCACCAACAGGGTTTTGATTTTATCGGGGTCTTTGGTAGGCGCGGAAATGACAACCTTTTTCGCACCCGCTTCCAAATGTTTGGACGCACCTTCGTAGTTGGTAAACAGTCCCGTAGACTCGACTACGAATTCCGCACCCACATCTTTCCAGGGAAGTTGAGCCGGATCTTTCATTGAAAAGCAAGGAATGGTTTTACCATTGACGACGATCGCGTCATCTTTGGCTTCAACGGTTCCCGAAAAGCGACCGTGCGTCGAGTCGTATTTGAGCAAGTAGGCTAAATTGGCCGGGGGAACCAAATCGTTGATACCGCAAAATTCAATTTTATCGGCATACTCGAGTCCGGCACGAAAAACCAGCCGTCCGATGCGTCCAAATCCATTAATACCGACTTTAACGGTCATAAGATGAAACTCCTGTTTCGACAAAGAAAAATTGGCGTTGTCCGCATTCACCGATCCCCCCTCAGTTGAATTCAAGATTCGCTTAGGGGACGGAGGAGAGATCCTGACGCGATCGCACCCGAGCTCATATTACGGCCCGGCGATCGCGGTCAAAATCGCTCAATGCCCCTTCTAGAAAGCATTTGCGGGGACGATCGCCCCCAGTCGCCTTTACAAAGGTTTTACTTCTAGTTGGGGCCGCTTTCTCGATCTTTACCACAAACTCGGATTGTGGGGTTGAAAAGTATGAAACCGCACGATGCGATCGCGTGTTACAATGGGAGCGCCTGCGATCGCCCCTTACCCACTCCCCCTAACTTGGTCGCCATTCTGCTGGTTGACGACGATCTCGAACTGACTCGCGCCTTGAATCTGGCCCTGCGCCGCGAAGGTTACAACGTAGATATTGCCAGTCACGGTACGCAAGCCAGCCAACAAGCGGCCAGCGGCCGTTACGATCTCTTAATTTTAGACTGGATGCTGCCCGGAACCGATGGGGTTGACATTTGTCGCCAAGTGCGATCGCGCGGCGACAGCACCCCGGTATTGTTTCTCACCGCTAAGGATACCATCGACGATCGCGTTCTCGGTTTGGATGCCGGGGCCGACGACTATTTGGTGAAACCCTTCGAGTTGCGGGAGTTGCTGGCCCGCGTCCGGGCCCGAGTGCGTCGCCAAAGCGTCCCCCAACGACTGCAAGCCGACGGTATCGCCCTCGATTGTACCAACCAACTGGTCGATCGCGGCGGTCGCACCATCCAACTCTCGGAAAAAGAAAGCCAGTTACTCGCCTATTTTATGCACCACCGAGGACAGGTGTTGCGACACGACGAACTGCACCAACAATTGTGGCCTGGCGATCGTCCCAATAGCAATGTTCTGGCCGCCTTAGTTCGCCTGTTGCGACGCAAACTCTCCGTTCCTGGCGAAACCGAACTCATTCGCACGGTTTACGGGAAGGGATACCGTTTCGGAGGGGACGATTTATAAACAGTGAAAATAGTAAGCGGAAGACGACTGGAACAGTGGCGAAAACAGGCGCGTCAGGCGGCGATCGCGGCTGATTTGTCTCCCGACGAGGTAGACTGGATTTTACAAGATCTAAGCGAGATTGACAGGCTGGATCTGCGTCTGGGAACCTTTGCCGATCGCGATCGAATTGCCCTGCACGTTGACTTAGAAGAACTAGACCGACTGTGGCAAAAACGCATCCGCGATCGCGTTCCCCTTCAGTATCTCACGGGTGTTGCGCCTTGGCGCAATTTCGAGCTATCGGTGTCGCCAGACGTGCTCGTTCCCCGTCCAGAAACCGAGGAATTGGTTGATGTGGCGATCGCCGCCACTCGCAGAACAAAACTCGATTGCGATCGCGGCATTTGGGCCGATCTGGGAACGGGAAGCGGGGCGATCGCTTTGGGGCTGTCGGTAGCATTTCCAGAGGCGACAATTTGCGCGGTTGATATTAGTAAAGCAGCTTTAGCAGTGGCGAGACGCAATGCGGAAAAACTCAACTGCGATCGCGTTCAATTCTACTGCGGATCCTGGTTCGAGCCTCTAGAACAGTATCGGGAAAAACTCTGCGCGATCGTCTCTAACCCGCCCTACATTCCCAGTGGCGAAGTCCCCAAGCTGCAACCGGAAGTTTCCCGCCACGAGCCTCATTTAGCCCTTGACGGGGGAGAAGATGGCTTAAACTGCATCCGCCAGTTAGTTCGCATGGCTCCTCAATACTTACAGCCGGGAGGGATTTGGCTAGTAGAAATGATGGCAGGACAAGCAGGCAACGTGGTAGAATTGCTAGAGCAGCAAGGCAGCTATCGAGACATCCAAATTATTAAAGATATGGGGAACATGGAGCGATTTGCGCTGGCTTATTCCCCAGATGGGGTATGATATCCAGAGAGTGGCGATCGCAACCAGTTCTCCGCTTCTTCGGCCGGGATCGGTTTGCTAAAGAAATACCCCTGTCCGCCTTCGCATCCCAAGGCTTGCAATTTTGCCAGTTGGTGGGGGGTTTCAATGCCTTCGGCGATCGTCTGCATATCCAGGTGGTGCGCTAGGGCGATCGTCGTTTCGACCAGCTTCCACGTACTACCATTGGCCGCCGTTCCGTTGACAAAAGAGCGATCGATCTTGATAATATCAATTGGCAAGCGATGTAAGTAACTTAAAGACGAGTAGCCCGTACCAAAATCGTCTAGGGCGATTTGGATTCCCCTTGCTTTTAACTGTTGCAAGCGCTGGGCAACTAAATCGGCGGCATCGACGAGAACGCTCTCGGTGATTTCGAGCTTCAAACTGCCGGGTAAAATATTGGTTTGGGCTAAAATTTCATCGACGCGATCGAGAAATTGCGGGGCGAGAAGCTGCATCCCCGAAACGTTGACACTGATGCTGGACTGAATTTGGGGAAAGCATTGCTGCCAGCGTTGCAACTGACGGCCGGCCGCTGCCAGTACCCAAGCCCCCACCGCATGAATGGCCCCAGATTCTTCGGCAGTGGGGATAAACTGGTTGGGGGGAAGCCAACCCCGTTGGGGATGCTGCCAGCGTACCAAGGCTTCAAAGCCCACCAGCGTACTGTCGGCTAGGGAGACGATCGGCTGGTAGTGGACGCGCAGTTCGTCTGCGTCCACCGCCCGGCGCAAGCCCGCTTCTAAATGCAGGCGATCGACCGCTTGTTGGTGCATTTGGGGCTCGAACACCACCACGCGATCGCCGCCGCGATGCTTGGCCAGGGTCATGGCGGTATCGGCCGCCCGCAAAAAGTCGTCGGGACGATCGTACCCCGGCGGTGCTAACTGCGGGTTGCCGCCCATGGCGAGCCCGATACTGACGGTATTGGAGACGTGAGAACCGTTGAGCTCGAACGAGGTTGACATCAACTCGCGCAGGGTTTCAGCGATCTGGCAGGCTTGGGTAGGGGTTTCCAATTCCTCAGCCAGCAAACCAAAGGCCCCGGTTCCCAACCGAGCCAGCAGTTGTTTGGGGCCGATCGCCTCTTGCAGTCGCTGGGCGCTGGCGCGGATCAATTCGTCAGCAACATCGTGGCCCAGGCTGTACTTGACCTTATTAAACCCGTCGAGGCGGATCGAATAGAGGGCAAAGGCGGGGGGCGCTCCTCCGTTGCAGTTGGCCGTATTTTGGTAGCAGCGAGCCGTGTCCAGGACTAACTGCAAGTGTGCCAACAATGAGATGCGGTTGGAGAGTCCGGTGAGGGGATCGTAGAAGGCGAGATACTCGAGGCGGGCGTTGGCCTGTACCAATAGCTGAGTCCGTTCGGCGACGCGGCGTTCGAGGTCTTGGTTGGCTCGCTGGAGGGCAACGCGGGTACGGTGCAAGGCGGTGATGTCGCGCCCCACGCACAGCAATTCTCTCATTTGTCCGTCGCGATCGCGCTGAGGTTGGTTCGTCCACGCGATCCAGACCCGTTCGCCGTTGCGACGCAGATTTTCGTTTTCGTAGTGGG
>CAKZKB010000062.1 GCA_937121005.1 uncultured cyanobacterium
ATCGGACAGCAAAGTAACGATAGCATTCGCGAAGCCATTGGCCACGCGGAAGGGATAGACGGCTACTTTTTGGCTTTACCCAATCTACCCAACACCTTTATGGCTGATGTCACCCGCCAATTTATCGCCTCGGGTTGGCGTGGAGTGCTCGTCGATGCTCTCAAGCGTACCAGTGCGGTGGAACAATTACTCGCCCTCAAAGATGAATTGCAAAATGCCGGGATAACTTACTTGACGGGTTGCGGGGCAACACCGGGTTTGTTGACAGCCGCCGCCGCATTAGCGGCTCAAAGTTACGCCGAAATTCACAGCGTTAAAATTACCTTTGGTGTCGGCATTGCTAACTGGGAAGCCTACCGTTCTACCATTCGCGAAGATATCGCCCATATGCCCGGTTACGATGTGGAAAAAGCGCGATCGATGAGCGATGCAGATGTAGAAGCCTTGCTCGACAAAACCAACGGCATTATCAGTCTAGAAAACATGGAACACGCTGACGATATTATGCTAGAATTGGCCGGAATTGTCGATCGCGATCGTGTTTCCGTTGGCGGTGTCGTCGATACGCGCAACCCGAAAAAACCCCTAAGTACCAACGTTCAAGTCACCGGACGCACGTTTGAAGGGAAAATCTCTACGCATACCTTTACCCTAGGAGATGAAACCAGCATGGCGGCTAACGTTTGCGGCCCGGCTTTCGGGTATTTGAAAGCAGGAATTCAACTGCACCGTCGCGGCATTTATGGGTTGCTGACGGCGGCAGAAGTGATGCCCGCCTTCGTGCGTTAATCCCATCAAACAAATGCCTTACCATCGCGACGGTAAATGGCGACGACGGCTGGTTTAGGCGGGGCGTTCGAGACGCGATCGGGCCAGTTAGACCCGATGGGAACTTGCCGAGTTTGGACGAATTCTTGCCCTTGGGTGGACAAGAGGGCAAATTGTCGCACGTCGATCGCGTTATTGGTGCGAATTCCGTTGGCTTCTCCCGGATGCTGTACTGCCAAAAACAGCGTTTTACCGTCGTTGGTGAAGAATGGCCCCGTCGTTTCGCACTCCATCGGCCCCACGCCGAACAGGTAGGCTAACCCCGCTTCCGTACCGGAGAGGGGAACGTACCAAATCGAGTCATTACCAAAAATCCCCCGAATATCGGTATCTTTGGCGCGATCGGGCACCGGACGGTTGTTTGCGGACATATCTGTCACCATCCACAAATTCCCCGCCGGATCCAGGGTGAGATTGTCCGGGTTGGCAAATCCCAAGCCGCCACCCGCAGGTTCGCCCCCTGTGGCCACCATTTTCCAGCGAAACTCCCCGGCTGCCGGATCGTTGCCCGCTTCGCTAATTTGCATTATCCAGCCGAACGGGTAGGGTGTTTCCCCTTGGGGCCCGGTGAAAATGCGCTTGTCCGGGCCGCCGTCATCGCTAGCCCCCCCGGACGTAAAGCTGACAAACAGGCTACCGTCGGGGGCGATATAGGTATCTTCCGGGCGGGCGGTACAGGTGGCCCCGGCGGCGTTGGCGGCGTAGTGGGCATCGATGAGGATGGCCCCTTGCACTTCTTCGGGGGTGTCGCCGACGTAGATATCTTTGAGTTGGGCGAAGCGTTGCTGAAATAGGGCAATTTGTTCGTCCTCGATCGCCTGGAAATAGCCACCGGCCGGGCGATAGTGCAGCCATAGCATATTCCCCACCAGTTGGCTGGGAGGTTGCGGATTGACGCGGGTTTCGCCGTTGAGGGCAATCCAGCGACCCGATCCGTCGGGGTCGAATTGGGCGGCGTATAGCGTCCCTTCTGCTAGCAGTTGGGAGTTGGCTTTGTCGGTGGGGTCGGCGACGGGTTTGCTGCTGACAAATTTATATAGATGTCCGCCATGGCGATCGCATCCCGAATAGAATGCTAACGGTTTTCCGGCTTCGACTCGCACCCCCACAGCTTCGTGGCGGTAGCGTCCCAACCAAGTATGTTTAGTGCCGTAGTCGTTGGGATTATCGGGGTCAATTTCGACAATCCAACCGTATTTGTTCCCTGCCAGACCGAAGGGGTTTCCCTGGCCGAAAATGGCATTGTCGTTGATAAAAAAGGGCAAGCGAGAGGGATCGACAGAAGTGCCATCCGGGTAAACGGGTTCGGGAACTTGGGCTTGAAAATTTTCTTCGGCACTGAGAACGGTTCCCCAGGGTGTGGTTCCCCCCGCGCAGTTAGCAAAAGTACCAATAATGCGATCGCCCAAACTGTCTAAATAGCCCATGCCTTTGGTTTTACGAAATACGGCAGATGCGGGGCCGGTGGTGTTTAAATAGCGATCGTCGTTGAGTCCAGAAATGCCCGTGACTCGTCGATCGCGATCGGAATTTGTCCGCGTCCAGGATCCGTCGGGCGATCGCGTTACAGACATTACTCCCAACCCTTGGTCGATGAGGGCGGCGGTACAAATTTGCTGGATTTGGGTTTTGAGGCGATCGCCTTCGGGTAACGCATACGCATCGATCCCCTTGTCTCCGACTGCGGCTTTTACCTCCGCGAAGGGGAGGGTTTCCTGGAGGACGATGGGATAGGTTTGCTGCCAGACTTTACCACTTATATACTCAAAGTTAACCGTTAGATAACCTCGAGCGTCTTGTGTTTCAATATAGCTGAGATAGTCGTTATTATAACCGACGCGGGAGTCTCCGAGGCGATCGCCCCAAGCGGCGACAACTTGATAGGTAAAGCCCTCGGGCAACACCAAATCGTCGGCGACTTCGTAAGTTTGATAAGCGGCGATGCGATCGGTAGGAGAAATTCCGTCGGTTTCTAAGGGAATCGTGCCGCGAATGGGTTGAAAGGCAGCTTTCAGTGCTTGCGGGGCGGTTTCGGGGTCACTGGAAGCAGTAGTTGGGGCGACAGAGATGCGCTCTTTTTGGCACGATTGTAACGACCCCAATGCCAGGGAACTGGTCGCGCCTCCTAGGAAAAGTAAGAACTGTCGGCGGTGGACACTCATTGCAGGGCGAGCTTGTACGATGGATTAGTTCGATCGTATCATATTTTCGACGATCGCGGTCAAGTCGCTTCGCTCACTTCGACAAGCTCAGTACAAGCCAATTCAGAATTCAGAATTCAGAGGCTTGACTGAGGAAAATGTCCTATCCTCTTCTCTCTAAAGGGAGAGGCTTGGTAACTATTCGGGTGTCCGATCTTC
>CAKZKB010000063.1 GCA_937121005.1 uncultured cyanobacterium
CGTGTACTCAGCCATTGAAGAAGAGATGGAACGCCACCGCAACCATGCCGTTCTCTCCCATATCTACTACCCGCAACTGAATCGTAAAGCCAGCCTGGAAAAAGATCTCGCTTACTACTACGGTTCTGACTGGCGCGATCGAATCGAACCCTCTCCCGCCGCCCAAGAATACGTCCGCCGCATTCGGGAAGTCTCGAATACCGAACCGGAATTGCTGGTGGCGCAGTCGTATACCCGCTATCTCGGCGATCTCTCTGGGGGACAAATCCTCAAGAAAATTGCCCAAAAAGGGATGAATCTCACCGACGGGAAAGGGACGGCATTTTACGAGTTTGAAGCCATTTCCGACGAGAAAGCCTTCAAAACCGAGTATCGTCAATCCCTCAACGATTTGCCCATCGACCAAGCCACGGCCGATCGCATTGTAGACGAAGCCAACGATGCTTTCAAAATGAACATGAATATGTTCAACGAACTAGAAGGCAACTTGATCGCCGCCATCGGTAAAATGTTGTTCAATGCCCTCACCAGCCGCCGCACTCGCGGATCCACTGACGATACAGAACCGGAACTAGCCCCGGCTGAGAACTAAAACACAGTTTCCCATCTCAATTTTACCAATGCGGGGGCCTTTCGAGTTCCCCGATCGCGTCAAAGAGGGGCGAGTTGGCAGGTTTTTCGGCAATTGCGTCGGACGATCGCCTGCTTGTCTCTCTTAACGGCCAGAATAGCCAGCATCTGAGGATTCTGTCGCCAGTTTTCAGCCGTATGGCGAAGACAAAACAGCCCGATCCGATTCTAGGGTGCTTGGCGTACCGCCATCAGCAGCGTGAAATCAACGGCTCGGGTTCCCCCCGGCTCCAAGTCTTCGGGCGTACCGCGATCGGGAGGAGTAAATTGAGCAACGGCGGGGTCGAAATTGCCCCCACTCCATAACATGACGGCGATCGCGCTGGCGGTAATACAGCATTTCCCCATCCGGTGCGCTAGACTGAAACCCTTGCTGTGACTGACGTTTATCATTGGTGATGTGATTCGTTCCGCTAAAACTGTTGCCCGACGATCGTCCTCAGTCCGGAACCCGTTGAGATTGCACTTTTAATATTACATTTATTTAATCTATAGAAATACCAAAGAATCATAGCAATTTCTTATATAAAGAAATAGAGATCGTGTTTGCTGGCCCGGTTGCCAGGGCCGCGATCCTCACATAGTAGCAGCCTAAAGTGGGCAAACCTTGACTTTTCGCGGGCACGGGGAGCCGATCGAGATACAATGAACAGCGATCGCGCCCGAGTTAACCCGCAGATAAACATGAAGCTAGCCGCCCGCGTCGAGAAAGTCCCCCCTTCGATTACCTTAGAAATCAGTGCTAAAGCCAAAGCCATGAAAGCGGATGGCAAGGATGTTTGCAGCTTTAGCGCTGGCGAACCGGACTTCGACACGCCCGATCCCATCAAAGCGGCGGCCAAACGGGCTCTCGATGAAGGTAAAACCCGCTACGGCCCCACCCAGGGCGAACCGAAGCTGCGCGAAGCGATCGCCCGCAAACTGAAAGCAGATAACAATCTCGACTACAGTCCCGACAATATTATTGTCACCAACGGCGGCAAGCATTCCCTGTTCGGGCTGATGCTGGCGACGATCGAACCTGGCGACGAGGTAATTATCCCGGCCCCCTACTGGCTGAGTTACCCGGAAATGGTGAAGCTGGCGGGTGGTACTCCGGTTATCGTGCCGACGGATGCCACTACCGAATATAAAATTACCAGCGATCGCCTCCGCGAAGTCATTACTTCCAAAACCAAGCTGTTCGTGCTCAATTCTCCATCCAACCCGACGGGGATGGTGTATTCTCCTGACGAAATTCGTGACTTGGCCCGAGTGGTGGTAGATACTGATATCTCAGTCGTCTCCGATGAAATTTACGAGAAATTACTCTACGACGATGCTACCCATTTAAGCATTGGCGCGGCTAGCCCTCAAGCCTTCGATCGCACCATTATCAGTAGCGGTTTCGCCAAAGCCTATTCGATGACGGGTTGGCGGTTGGGATATTTAGCTGGCCCGGCCGAACTGATTAAAGCAGTGGCAACGATCCAAAGTCACAGTACCTCAAATGTTTGTACGTTTTCCCAATTTGGGGCGATCGCGGCCTTAGAACTCCCCGAAATTCCCGAATGCGTGGAAACCATGCGCCAAGCCTTCGCCGAACGGCGAGAGGTGATGTACGCAGGACTCAATCAAATTCCCGGTTTGTCTTGCCCCAAACCCAACGGCGCATTTTATATGTTCGTTGATATCTCCAGTACGGGGATGAAGTCGATGGAGTTTTGCCAAAAGTTACTCGACGAACATTTTGTTGCCACTATTCCCGGCTTGGCGTTCGGTCTAGAAGATTGCATTCGCCTCTCGTATGCAACGGATATGGACTCGATTAAAAAAGGAATCGATCGCCTCGATAAGTTCGTGCGATCGATGTAGAAGTAAAGTTTTTAGTTTAAGCCTCTCGACTTTATAGCAGAGGTCTTAAATTCTGAATTCTGAACTCTGAATTCAGAATTGGAGCGTAGCGACCTTTAGCTCATCGTGGAGCGGCTGCGATCGTAGGCCTGGCGAGCGTCGGAAGACGGCTTGCCTTGAATGGTACCCCAGTAGTCAGAGGCTTCGGCAGGCAGGCCCACTTCGGCGGCGCTGCGGCCGAGCATGGACTGCTGGCGGTTTTTGACGAGTTGGTGGTGGCGGCTCATCAGAGCGCGGGCGCGATCGGTGGCAGACATAGTAGGTTTCTCCTGTTGCGATGTGCGATGGGTGAATAAGGTGCGATTGATGCCTCTTTTTTTAGTATAGCCAGTATTTCTGTAAAATAATATACAGAAGTTTTAGTTGTAACAAATTTTAACAGTAGCATTCAGCACTGTTTCCCCAACCGGCCGGGGCTAGCCCCTAGAACTCGGACAGTCTAGAGTGCGATCGCAAAAAGTCGATAAACTGCCTCGCCGTCCGTCCCGATCGCCCGTTATGTCGCGTCGCCCACTGCAAGGCCCGAAAGTTTAATGCTTTTGAGCAAAACCGCCGCGCATCCTACGATTCTACCGATAGGTGAATCGATAGTT
>CAKZKB010000064.1 GCA_937121005.1 uncultured cyanobacterium
TTGTCCCCCTTCGGGCAAGCGGCGTTCGGCTGGAGCATGACGACTGGGGGGGCAGCCTATATTATCTTTGGAGCCTTGGCGGTGTCGTGCCATGCTTGGCGTACCCTGGGGGTGAGAAGTTGGCTGACATTTCTATTTCCGGCGGTGTTCCTCTCTTTGGGTAGCGAACTGTTGGGAACCAGTACGGGGTTTCCCTTTGGCGACTATCAATATTTAAGCGGTTTGGGCTATAAAATTGCCGGGTTAGTGCCGTTTACGATTCCCCTATCGTGGTTTTATATGGGGTTGACGTGCTATCTGCTAGCGCGATCGGGGTTGGAGTCGGCGAGTTTGAAAGCTAGTTTGCGCCCGATCGCGGCGATCGCTTTAGCAACCTTACTTTTGGTATCCTGGGATCTGGTGCTGGATCCGGCTATGAGTCAATCGCCGTTCCCGTTCTGGCAATTCCAAGAAGTGGGAGCATTTTTCGGGATGCCCTATCGTAACCTAAGCGGGTGGATGGCTACCGGGGCGCTATTTATGACGGTGGCGTGGGGGTTGCGCGGCGCGAAGGCGTTAGTATTAGGACGATCGCAACTGATAACCCCGTTAATTGTTTATCTCACCAACTTTGTCTTCGGCGCTGCCATTACCGTCACCGTTCTCGATCCTCGGTTTCTGTTTCCGACGCTGCTAAGTGTTGTTATCGGCGTGGTTCCAGCGTTTTGGCTGTGGAGTCGATCGCGCCGAGATGAAGAAATGTCGCCGCCGTCGGTGGCTGTTGTGGAGTCGCGATCGTAGATGATGGTGATTGACGCGATCGCTCTGCCGTTACTGGCGCTGCAACTTCCGGCTACGGCCATTTTACTGGCGCGGTTGCTACCGGGGGCGCACCGCCGCCCGCCTGTGGCCCCCCAACCCTCGCGCCTCGATCGCTTGGCCAGTGTCAGCGCGATCGTCCCCACGCTTAACGAAGTCCACCGCCTCTCCCCTTGTTTGGAAGGGTTGCGGCGACAGAGTTACGTCCTGCGCGAAGTCATTGTTGTCGATAGTCATTCCACCGACGGTACGCCGGATCTGGTGAAAGCCGCCTCGCAACGGGATCCCCGCCTGCGCCTCGTCAACGACGATCCTCTTCCGCGCGGCTGGGTGGGGCGACCTTGGGCGCTGCATCACGGATTTTTGTGTACAAATGTACACACGAAATGGGTATTAGGAATTGATGCCGATACTCAACCGCAACCGGGTTTAATTGCCGGCCTAATTGACATTGCCGAAACCGAAGGCTACGATCTGCTCTCTTTAGGCCCTAAGTTTATCATCAAACATCCCGGCGAAGCGGCGTTGTTGCCGGCGTTGATGCTGACGTTAGTGTATCGCTGCGGTGTGGTGGGAACCACAAGCGATGTCGATCGCGTTTTAGCCAACGGACAGTGTTTTTTATGTCGGCGATCGGTTTTAGACGCGATCGACGGTTATACTAGCGCTCGGCGATCGTTTTGCGATGATGTCACTCTAGCTCGCAATATTGCCAAACGGGGTTATAAAGTTGGGTTTCTCGATGGCTCGCAAGTGCTAAAAGTGCGAATGTATGAAGGAGCCTTAGAAACTTGGAACGAATGGGGGCGATCGCTCGATCTTAAAGATGCCACCTCCGGCCGCCAATTGTTTGCCGATTTGTGGTTGTTGTTTTCGATTCAAGCCTTACCCATACTCATTCTTACCACATTTTTGTTGCTAGGGCAAACGCCGTTTGCCCCTACATCATTTTCCCTTGTTCTTTCTCTCTTACTCGCCCTCAACCTATTTTTATTTGCCATTCGCCTTGCCCTGCAACCGGCCATTATCTCCGCTTACGAATTTACTCGGCCGAAGTTGAAATGGTTCTTTTGGCTATCTCCCCTCATCGATCCGATCGCCGCGTTGCGGATTTTCCTCTCAGCTATCCGTCGTCCCAAAAAATGGCGAGGACGGAAATATTAGAAAGTCAGTCGCTTCGCTCCAATTCAAAATTCAAAATTCAAAATTCAAAATTTAGTCCCCATGTCTAAAGCCAGGGGCTTGGGTTGATGCTTCGCGTTTATTCTTCCACGAATAAATTCGGGGGCTTGTATCCATGATATTCTCGGTCATGCTGCGATCGCCTCTCAGTCCAAACCTAAAATTGTTCGTAAAACGCTTGAATCCGTGAAATAATGAAGATGGGATTTGCCACTCAACTGCTTGATAATTGAATAAGGAAGAGGGTTGCGATGATATTGAATTTTATTCGTTTTCGGGCTACCGTTAGGGATGGGTGTTTTCGTGCATAGCCAATCGCGATCGGAATAAAAATCATGCCAAGTATCGACGCGATCGTTCTCCAAGCATTTTTGGATTTCTCGTTCGATCCAGGATTCTTTGTAAGATAAAATCTTTAAAGGGCCGCCTAGTGCAATGAATTGCACAGATTGCGAACCGCGATACTCACCCAGAAAATCAACGGCAACCATTACGCCAAAACTGTGGCCGACAATCGTAATTTTATCGTAAGTTCCTGTTTTGTTAATGCTGTCGATGACACTAAAAATACGATTGCGAATTTTAGCCCGCAGTACCCGACTTGATGAATCTTCCTCTATATACTTCATTGCGAAGTACATAATGTCAATGGCAACATTGAGAGGAAAAAACTCAATGAAGCCATTAATAACAAGCCAAATCGACCATCCCCCCATAGCGGAGCCGATATTTCCCAGATATTCGGCCCACTGAGAATTTAAGGCGATCCCCAGAAAATCGGGATCTTCCCCAATTGCAGCGAACACCAGGGCTAGAGTCCCGTAATACCAAGCAATAAAGAAAATGGCCCCGACGATCGCACTAAAAAACAGCGCGGGAGATTCCCTAAAACACATCCAAGTCCTAGAGAAAAACCAATAAAACAGTAGGCGAGTGCCGCTCAGCATCCTTTCTTTCAGATTGCGATCGCTGAGCTTGAAAACTAAATGTCCCCAATAAAGTTCGTAAACGTCAACAATTTTCGTGCGATCTAAATCGGTCAACACCTTAAACTGTTTTCCCTGATTGCCCTCAATTGTCACGTCACCTGTTAGCTGGACGCGGTTCGATTCTATTTGTTCTATCAGCCCCGCACCGAGTAACTCCAAATAGAATCCCTCTTCCCGGACACTCAAACCGGGGATAAAAACAACGGCTTCTTGAGAAGACATAGAAGACAACGACTCCTACCCCTTCGCCAACCGCAGGGCCGGCTACGGTATCCGTTCGGCCACGAGGCAAGTCAGGGCTGGAGAGAAGGGGGCGATAAAACTCAATTGGCTAAGATTGTATCCTACCGGACTCTGGTTGTCTACTCCTCATCGAAAATATCCTCTAACTCCTGGCCCTCGGGTAAGCCGATAAAAATGCGCTCTCCGGCTTCAATTCCGTCGAGAATCTGAATGCGATCGCCGATACTCGGCCCCACTGTCACCTCTTGAAACGTGGGTTCGTTATCGCTATTGGGGACTAAAACCCCTGTTTGCCCTTGATGGGTGACGATCGCCACCGTCGGAACCACCAAAGCATCCTCGAGGCGATCGCCCAAAAAGGTCAAATCCACATTCATTCCCGACTTCAATTGCTCCTGTCCGCTCAGCACCTCCAAACGCACTTGAAACAGCGTCACGCGCTCCTCTTCTACGGCTTCTGGGGCGATTAACTTCACCTGTCCTTCAAACACTTCATCGGGAAAGGCATCGGCGACAATTTCCACTTTTTGCCCCGGTCGAATTTGGTTGATATCCGCTTCGGGAACCCGCGCCAACACCTCCAAACCGCGAGCAATGGCGACGATCGAGGGAGATGTTGCCGAAGTCACGTTAGAAGCCGATGTAACAGGAGTCACAAACGCCCCCGGATCGGCGAAGCGTTGGGTGACAGTGCCTGCAAAGGGGGCGCGGACGTTGGTATCGTCGATTTGTACTTCGTGGAAGCGGACTTGGGCCTCGGCTTCGGCTACCTCGGCGCGAGCCCGTTCGATCTCCTCAACGCGCGCCCCAGTCACCACTTGCTCGACCTGGCTGCGGGCCTCGGCGACGGCGGCTTCGCGACGCTGCACCTCCGCTTCGGCGGCGTTGACTTCCGCAATGGCGCGATCGATCTCTTCAATGCGGGCTCCATTACGCAACTGTTCTAAGCGGCGCTGGGCCTCAGTCACGGCGGCTTCGGCTTGGGCAACGGCGGCTTCGGCCCGGTCTTCTTCGTCGCGGGCCCGATCGAGATCTTGACGGGAAATGGCCCCTCCAGAATAGAGGCGTTCGTTGCGTTGCGTATCTTGGCGGGCCAAACTCAGCCGCGACTCAGCTTCTGCGACTCGGCTGCGGGCCTGTTCGACACTGGCTTCGGCTTGGGCGATCTCTTCGTAGCGGGCTCCGGCTTGGAGTTCTGCCAAGTCGGCCCGCTCGCGATCGGCTTGGGCGCGGGCCTGTTGGGCGCTAGACTGGGCTTGGGCTAGGGAGGCTTGGGCGCGATCGATTTCTTCTGGGCGACTTCCGGCCAGCAGTTCGGCCAGGTTCGCTTGGGCGCGATCGACTCTGGCGGCGGCTTGCTGGCGTTGGGTTTCGAGCTCGCGACTCTCCATGCGAGCGATGACTTCTCCAGCTTCCACGCGATCGCCCTGTTCGACAAACACTTGTTCGACGCGCCCTTGGCTTTTGGGGCTGACGTTGACGCGCTCGACGGCTTGCACTTCGCCGTTGGCCTCGATCCGCACGGTCAGATCGGCCGCTTCCACCGGAACGATGAGATCGCTGACAGAGGCGGTGTCGGCCTCGTTCGATCGCAGCACGGTGGCTGTGACGATCCCGGTGCCCAACAGGCCGGCAGCGATGGCCGCCACGATCCAAGGGGTGCGGTTTTCGATTTTTTGGAGCTTTCCGAGCGCAGGAAATCGCATCAGAGAATCAATTGGGTATAACTACCTCTATTATCGAGGATTTTCGTCCTGGGTTCCCAGTGGGTTTCCCGATCTCCCTCGGGAGGCATAACTACCGAGGGGGACTTTACCATTTCTACATACCCGCAGGCTCGATTGCAAAGATCGTGCAAATTTCATCGTTCCCCCTTGCGTTGCCTCTCCCAAACCTGATATCTATAGCCTCAAGGATGAAAACCCTTACCCCTATTCTATTAGACTTCGAGATCGATAGAAGCCTTGCCGAAGGAGCGATCGCTTTGCCCAAAGGAGCGATCGCTTTTACTTTGGCTGTTTTGCTGGGAACTTGTCGCTCGATCGGGGGGACGGCTGGAGAGTGGTTTTGCCGGGAAACCATCGGGGATCGGAATTTTTGGTGCAGTATTGCCTTGCAGCGCGATCGCAAATTTTGTAAGCTAGGGGAGAGTATTGCAAAAAATGGCATTACCCGAAGGAGCATTTTATGCAAGGATTGATTGTTTTCTTAATTGTTATCGCGGTTGTCTTATTTTTCACTTTTGCGAGGAAGAAAACGAAAGCGAACCGACGAAATCGCCGTCGCCGTAGCCATACAACGGGTACGAGTGTTGGCGTTCCCGATTTGGGGGGTGGTGGTGAATGCGGTGGTAGTAGTGGGGGTGGTGGTGAATGCGGCGGGAGTAGTGGGGGTGGCGAATGCGGTGGTATATGACGATCGAGAAGCAACGCCTTTCGTGCAATCTTTAACCAAACGTGAATCTTTAGTAAAGAGGGGCAACACCCTCTCGATAAATGCTTTCGTTAGAGCTATGCTAGATACTTAGTCGAAAAAGGTCGGTATTCTCTTTTTGTTAGCAGACGATCGCATTGAGGTCGATCGGTGCGCCTCCTCGACCTAGAATTAAAATAGAAATCCGTTGAATTGGGATTGCCCACATGGTTTTACTACTACTCTCAATTATTTGCGTTGCCATTTTGTCCGTTGCCTTTTGGATTGACGGTTCGGACTTTCGCGAACGCCAACAGTTGCAAACTGGAGCCTTTATCGTTTTGTGCGTGATGGCGGTCTTGGTCGCACCCTGGCCGGTACAATTGGCTTTAGTAATTTTGTTATTTGGCGTGAAGCGATCGCTGCGGGTTCCCAGACCGAAACGCCGTGAAAATGCCCTGCATCACGAATAACCTTGCCAAGTTTGTGCCAGTTTTTCAGCAATTCCGGCGATCCAGTTCTCGTCTTTTTGGGTATAGCTGCGCGGGACATTGGCCCCTAAAATCATTGCACCGCGATCGCCAATGGGCTGACAGATAACGCCTTGGGTATTTTCGGGTAAATAATCGAATTCGATGCGGCCGGGATAGAGCTCCAGTTTGACCAAATAGACTGCTTTTTGTTTGCTAAGAACGCGATCGACGATCGGCCCCGGTGTCAGTTGCGGATTCTTCCCTAAAATTCCCCGCCGCAGCCGCACCTTACCATCGTACCAAACGACGATCGACTTTGTAACCGTATTGGTGAGCAGCAAATAGGACGACCACGCCAATTCCGTTTGTACTGCTTCGGGCAAGGTTTCGTCGAGCTCGAAACCTTCTTCGCCAACCAGTTTAACTGCATCGGGGGGAGTGGGTTGAAACTGCTGCCATAATAACCCTGTGAGAACGAGAACCGCACTAATAATTACGCCGACTGCATCCGATCGCGCCTGGGAAGGAGCAATTTCGGGGGTCAACAAGCGGTTAGCCGCCAAGAGAACTCCCCCTAATATACCGACGGCGATCGGAAGCCATTGCCATTGCATAGCGATCGAGCCAAAAAAGTCACAAACGGGGCGAGATCCCTTCTTTACTCTATCATAACGCCAGTTCGATAACCGATTAACTGGTCGCTGCAATGGCCAGTTTCGTCGGCCGAAACACCACCCGATCGCGGCCTTGGGTCTTGGCACTGTACAAAGCGCGATCGGCAGTTTCAATTAGGAAGCGGGTCGAAAACTCCTCGTTGGGAATGCAGGTAGACACCCCCACGCTCAAACTCACGCAGCGATCGGGCAAACATTTATCGTGGACGATCCCCAACGCTTTTACCCGGACGCGGATTTCTGCAGCAATGCGGCGGGCGGCGGCGGCGTGGGTGTCGGGTAAAATCACTGCAAACTCTTCCCCTCCGTAGCGGGCCAGGAGATCGGTGGGGCGTTTGGTGGCGTGACCGATCGCGTTGGCCACGTGCTGCAAGCAGCGATCGCCGGCTTGGTGGCCGTAGGTATCGTTGTAGAGTTTGAAGCGATCGACATCGCACAAAATCAGCGAGAGGGGTTGGCGTTCCCGACTGGCCTGCGTCCAGTGACGATCTAAATAGTCGTCGAACTGGCGGCGGTTGGCGGTTTGCGTCAGGCCGTCAAGGGTCGCCAAGCGCTGTAACTGCTGGTTGGCGGTTTCGACTTTGCGGTAGAGTTCCGCTTGCTGGATGGCGATCGCCAGTTGCGTGGCCAGTTGTTTGACCAAACTGATTTCGTCGTCGTGCCAAACGCGCGGCCCCCGGCATTGATGCACCAACAACAACCCCCACAGGGTATCGCCTTCGTGCACGGGCACCACCAAATTGGCTTTTACTTGAAATTGGTTCAACAGTTGGCGATGGCAGGAGGCTAGATGTGCGCTGTCGAGATCCTCGATCGCTTGCACTCGTCCTCGCTTGTATTTTTCCACGTAATTTTGGGTAAAGCAAGGGTCTTCAACTTTTGCACCTAAAACGCTTTTCCAGGGCGCAGCAACGGACTCGACCACCATCACACCGCTCCAGTCTGACTCGAAACGATACAACAAGGCGCGATCGCAGTCTAAAAAGTCCCGCCCTTCGTCTACTGTCACCTGCAAAATCTCTTCTAAATGCAAGGACTTGCGAATTTTTTTGGCAATGCTGGCTGTGACTTGTTCTCGTTTGGCTTGTTGTTGCCAAGAAATGGCCGATCGCTTCAAGGATTCGATCTCGGCTTTTAAGATCCGGTTTTCCACTTCCAAGGTTTCGATATGCTCGCAGTTGGTTTGTGGGGCGAGCAGTTCGCAGCGAAACCCAGAGAGAGGTTGGACGATACTTTGATGGGGCGACCAAGTTTGCAGCAAGCGTTCGGTCTTGTCCGCGTTTAGAGGTTTGCTCAACCAATATCCTTGCACGGCATGGCAGCGAATCGATCGCAAAAAATTCAACTGTTCGGGAGTCTCCACCCCTTCAGCCAGCACTTGCAAATTCAAGCCGCAGCCTAAAGAAACGATGGTTTTGGCAATGGCGGCATCGTTGGCATTTTCAGTGATGTCGCGCACGAAAGCGCGATCGATCTTCAGTTTTGATAGGGGCAGGTGTTTGAGAGAATTTAGAGACGAATAACCGATACCAAAATCGTCTAGAGCAATGCCAATGCCGATGCCTTTGAGATTGTCTAGGATTTGGGCCGTCAGTTCCATATTCTGCACGGCTGTGGTTTCGGTAATTTCAATTTCTAAATCTCCTGGCTCCATTCCGGTCTCCTCTAAAACACCAAGAATGGTGTCGAGAAGTTCTGGCTGCTGAAATTGCCTGGCCGACAAGTTAACGGCCATTTTAATCGGTTGCAAGCCGAATTTTTGCCATTGTTGGTGCTGCTCGCACGCCGTTTTTAAGACCCATTCACCAATCTCGCAAATTAACCCCGTTTCTTCGGCAATGGGGATAAACTGACCTGGAGAAATCCAGCCGAGGCGATCGTGATGCCAGCGCAACAAGGCTTCCACGCCGATAATTTTCCCAGTTTGCAAGTCAATTTGGGGTTGGTAGTGAAGAACGAATTCATCCCGAAATAGGGCTTTTCGCAAATCGGCTTCCAGTACCAGTCGCTCGATGGCCGACTGGTTCATTTCTGGGGAATAGAGTTGGTAATTGTTGCGCCCTTGTTGCTTGGCACGATACATGGCTGCATCGGCATTTTGTAGCAAACTGGTGGCTTCTTCGCCATCGTAGGGGGCGACAGCAATGCCCAAACTGGCGGTGATGTAAAATTCGCGATCGTCGATTTGAAAGGGCAAGACAAACGCATCGAGAATTTTTTGCCCCAAGCGAGCCAGTTCCTCCGCACTTTCTAAACGCGGCAACAATAAGGTAAATTCGTCACCGCCCCAACGAGCTAGAGTATCTTCGGTTCGCAAGACATTTTGCAAGCGGCGAGCCACGTGCTGTAACAAGCGATCGCCGGCTCCATGTCCTAAAATATCGTTGACGTTTTTGAAGCGATCGAGATCTAAAAATCCCACCCCCAACATTTCCCCATTTTGGATCGCCCACACCAATGCTAACGATAGCAATTCGTCAAACAAAACGCGGTTGGGCAATTGGGTGAGGGCATCGTGAGAAGCCTGGTGGCGCAGCAAGGCTTCGACTCGCTTTTGCATCGCCGCCATATACAAATGAATGCCCACCGATCGCGCTAATTTAATGTCGTCGTCGCTCCATTCTGCAACCTGAGAACGACGAATTTCTTGCCACGCTTCAAAAGAGTTGCGCGGTAGCAAATTGCGCTGGTCGTCTTTCCAACGTCCGGCCCAGAGTTTTGAGGTATCGTAGCCGTCGCGAAATACGCTCAGCCAGCCCAAACACTGATGGCGGTACTGTAAGGGTACGGTCAACACCGAACGAATGGCCGTGTCCTCGAAGGCTTGGGTGAGGGGGGCCTCGCGGGCGCTGAGAGTGTAGGGGTAGGGCACCCAACTCCCGCGACTGTCGAGATCGGCAGCTTCGACGAGGAGCGATCGCTGGGAGTGGCGCAATTCTTCAGCGAGGCGATCGTCGAGGTTGTCCGGCTGCGCTTCCCAACCTACCAATTGTCGCCAAGCCTCGGTTTCTTCTAAGTGAGACTGACGCGGTTGCGCCCCGCAAACGTAAATTTGGGCCGGCTGTCCGGTGGGTTCGGGGAGAAGGTACAAGCGCCCCCCGGAACCTTCGAGGGCGGCTACGGTTTCCTCGAGCACCATTTGCCGACTTTCGACCAGGTTGAGGGGCGAGTGCAGTAGGGTACTGATGCGGTTGACGGTGGCTTCGTGGCGAACTCGGTTGCGGGCGGCTTCGAGGAGGTACGACTGGGCGATGGCGATCGACACTTGATCGACGAGGAGTTGAATGCTTTGCAGTTGGTTGTCGCCAAACCGCCGGGAGGTGGCGTGGTGAATCGCCAGCAGTCCCCAGAGTTTGTCGTGGTGTAAAATCGGGACGACAGTGGACGATCGCACCCCCATGGCCAGCAAATATTCGATATGGCACGGATCGACCGAGGAATACCTCAAATCTTCGGGATCGGAGGCGTTGCCGTTTTCCCGGTAGCTGACGGCTTTGCGCTGCGCGTCTACATCAACGATGACGCGCTGGCGAACTTGCACGAACAACTCGCGGGCGTGGGGGGGAATATCGGTGGCGGGGAAATGCAATCCTTTTAAGGAGGGCAAACGGGTGTCGTCAACGGACTCGGCTACCACCTGGCCGCTGCCGTCGTCCTCGAAGCGATAGATTTTAACGCGATCGACCCGCAAAAACGCACGAATTTCCTCGACGGTGGCTGCTAAGATCTCGTCGAGTTCTAATGATTGGCGAATGCGATCGGCGATCCTGTATAACAAATGTTCTCTTGCTAAGCTGGTTTGCAACATTGTGTAAATTTTAACGGCGAAAACGAGTGAATATCAAAAGACTGTAGATGACCCCAATGGGAATGTGAGGCGCGGCGATCGATGGTGGGTTTGATTATTTTGCCCCCTCGTCCCTCTGCCCGCTTCGGTTAAGAGTGGGGCCAGATAAGGGAGCGAACGGGCCGGGAAGCGATCGATCCCTCGTTAGATAGACATGGGGATCGATCTATAGGGTGACAAAAGTTTTCAGTTTTCTTAAGAAAAGCAAAAAAAATTAATATAATGAGAAGATGCAGACAGATGGGGAGCGATCGATGAAAGTTGCAGTCACAGGGGCTACGGGGTTCGTCGGCCAGCAGTTGGTCGGTAAATTAGCCGATCGCGGCGATGGTGTTGTTGTCTTGAGTCGCAACGGCGATCGGGCTCGGCGGGTCTTTCCTACGTCAGCATTTCCCACCGTCGAGATTGTCGATTATACCCCCAAGGCGGCGGGGTCGTGGCAAGGGGCGATTTCCGGTTGCGACGGGGTGGTAAACTTGGCGGGTGCGCCTTTGGCCGAACATCGTTGGACGGATGCGTACAAACAAGAGATCCTGGAAAGTCGCCAGATCGGGACGCAGAACATTGTCGAGGCGATCGCCAAAGCTGAAAATAAGCCTAAAGTTTTAGTCAATGCGTCGGCGGTGGGGTACTACGGAACTAGCGAGACGGAGACGTTTGACGAAACTTCGCCCTCCGGAGATGATTTTTTGGCCCGCGTTTGCCAAGCCTGGGAAACGGAAGCCCGTAAAGTGGAGGAGATGGGGACGCGATCGACAATTTTGCGCTTTGGGATTATTGTCGGCCCCGGTGGGGCGATCGAGAAGATGTTACTCCCGTTTCGGTTGTTCGCTGGCGGGCCGTTAGGAAGCGGTCGTCAGTGGTTTTCTTGGGTCGATCGCGAAGACGTAACCGATCTGATTTTAGCATCCCTCGATCGCGATGACCTACAAGGGGTTTACAATGCCACCAGTCCCAACCCCATTCGCATGGACGATCTGTGCCATACTTTAGGCGATGTCTTGAGTCGTCCGTCTTGGTTGCCCGTTCCCGATGTCGCCCTAGAAATGATGCTCGGTGAAGGAGCAATGGTGGTTTTAGAAGGGCAAAAAGTGCTGCCCCAACGGACGCAAGCGGCGGGCTATCAGTATCGCTACCCGCAGTTGAAGCCCGCGTTACAAAAGGCAGTGAATGAGGTATAATGATGAGAGATTGGGGAATTAGGGGATTGGGGGATTGGGGGGATAATCAGTGACCAGTGTCCAGTGTCCAGTGACCAGTTTTAGGAATTGGGGAATTGGGGGATTAGGGGTTTGGGGGGAATACAACCTCACAACTCGTACCTCCAACCTCATACCTAATCCCTAAAAGGATGCTTCGCCTGCCTAGATGTCTCAGATTGTAGCATCAATTCTGGAAATTGGAATAAACCAACAAATAGGAGTCCAGATGGTACAGACAACAGCCAAACCAAAAATCGAAACTCTATTCCTCGAGTTACCAACAACTGTTAAACTATCTGTCACCCAAGAACAGTTTGCCGCCCTAGCCGCTAGCAATCGAGAATTGCAACTGGAAAGAACGGCTACAGGAGAGTTAATTGTGAATCCACCCACAGGCTGGCAAACTGGAAAACAAAATAGCAGGATTACCGGACAACTCGATCGCTGGGAGGAGGAGAACGATCGCTTGGGACAGGTGTTTGATTCTTCCACTGCCTTTATTTTACCGAATGGTGCGACTCGCGCCCCAGATGCGTCTTGGGTCAGTCAAGACCGTTGGGACACACTCACAGAAGCACAAAAGGGAACGTTCGCGAATGTTTGCCCGGATTTTGTTGTCGAACTGCGATCGCACTCAGATACTCTGAAATCACTACGAGAGAAGATGCAAGAGTATATAGACAATGGGGCGAAACTGGGTTGGTTAATCGATCCCAAAAATCGGACAGTGGAGATTTATCGCTTAGGGGTAGAGGTGGAAGTGTTGCAAAATCCGGCTGAGTTATCCGGTGAAGAAGTTCTACCGGGTTTTGTGTTAAATTTGCGCCGGGTGTGGGGTTAGTTCCGGGTTCGACTCGACTTGCGTCTAGTTCATCTTCAGCCAAGAAAATAGACGATCGACCGTTAATTCCAGTTCGACACCTTCCAAAACCGGAACGCGATCGTTGCCTTTTAACAGTTGCAGGCGACGATCGCTTAACAGAACCAAAATGCTCTCGGTATCTGGATCGATGAGCCAACCCAACTCAGTTTGATGTCCGATACAGTGAAGAAGATTGTCTAACACTTTGGTTTGGCTTTGTTCGGGCGAAAGAATTTCAATACTCCAGTCTGGGGCAATGAGAAAACGGTTCGCAATATCTCCAGAATCGGTTTTGGGAATGCGATTCCAGCGAAAGACTGCAACATCGGGAACCAAGGAGCGATCGCCAAACGTACAGCGCAATTCTGGCAATGCTAAAGCAATTTTTTCAGTTTCAACAGCCCGGTTAATGTGTTCGCATAGTTTTCCTTGTAACCGACTGTGTTTACCTTGGGGCATAGGTTTCTGGATGATTTTACCATTGACAAACTCGGAGGCCGGTTTAGTTTCTGGAAGTCGTAAAAACGCTTCGAGGGTTAGGAGTTGTGTTGCTGTTTGAATCATGGTTTTATTGAAATTGCTTGGTAAGAATTTAGGTATGGTATGCTAAGCTAAACGGTTGTAGAAACCCGGTTTCTCGCTTATCACCGGACAAAATCCGAGTTTCTCCCTTCACCAAACCAGGGTTTCTCTGTACCACCTGCATACTTACATCGCTTGGAAAAAGTAATTGCAATTTAATGAGTTTCGAGTTAACCTTCTAAACGTTCGTACAGCGTACCGCGTTGAGCGTAGGGACGATGGAGCGATCGCGCTGCTTGTTTCAACATTTCCGGTTCCATGCAGGTTCCGCCTTCGGCTCCGGCCATGGTGGTAATATGTTCTTCCATGAGCGTACCGCCGATATCGTTGCACCCCCATTTGAGGGCTTCAGTGGCTCCGTCAAGTCCTAATTTGACCCAACTCGGTTGGTGGTTGACAATCCAATTTCCCAGAAAAATTCGCGAGATGGCGGTGAGTCGTAAAGTATCGGCTAAAACCGGACGATCGCGCCCCACCCGACGGCGCAAAGAAGGTGGCGCGAACCGGCCCACAAAGGGAAGAAAAATAAACTCGGTGATGCGGGCGGGATAGTCATTTTCGATCGCGGTTTGTTGCAGCGATCGCAGGTGGTGGAGATGGGTAATTTGTTGTTGTGGCGTTTCGATATGTCCGCACAGCATGGTACTGGTGGTGGGCATTCCCAAACGGTGGGCGGTGGAGACAATTTCGAGCCAAGTGGCAGTATTTAATTTTTCGGGACAGATGACTTGACGAACGCGATCGTCGAGGACTTCGGCGGCGGTTCCGGGCATGGATCCTACCCCGGCATTTTTTAGTTCGGCAATAACGCGATCGTATTCAATTCCATCTTCTCTGGCGATAAACTGGACTTCCTGCGGCGAAAAAGCGTGTAGGTGTAACTGGGGAAATTCTGCTTTAATACTGCGGACGAGGCGCACGTAGTAAGGTAAGCTGCGTCCGTTTATTTTTGCTTTGAGGTTCAACCCCCCTTGCATACAAATTTCTGTTGCCCCCCGCGCCACCGCATCGGCCGCTTTCTCGACAATTTGCCCGAAGTCGAGCCAAAATGCCCCATCTTCTCCTTCGTCGCGGCGAAAGGCACAAAAGTTACAATGCTGCTCGCAGATGTTAGTAAAATTGATGTTACGATTGATAACATAAGTCACCGTATCGCCTGCTTGCTTCTGGCGCAGTTCGTCGGCCACTTGACGCAGGGAATCAGCCGAGTTAGGATCCGTTTGTTCCAGGAGGACGATCGCCTCTTGGGGCGTTAAATCTTCTCCCGATCGGGCGCGATCGAGGAGGGGGTGAAATTGAGTCGGGATAGAAGTTTGAACTGGCATATTTACTGATAAGGTCAACTTGCGCCGCGAGCCTAGATCTAGTTTAACGCCTTCTGGTAGAAACACCAGCGCGATCGCTAGATTTGGTTCGGATCGATGTTGTTGGCGCGTAACAATGCCTCGAGGCGAT